>JBHELW010000086.1:0-11943 GCA_046262915.1 Mycobacteriales bacterium
CACCCGCACCGAGCTGGTCGCGAAGCGCGGGGAGTTCGCGGTGCGCGGCGGCATCGTCGATGTCTTCCCGCCGACCGAAGAGCACCCGCTGCGCTGCGAGTTCTGGGGCGACACCGTCGAGGAGGTGCGCGCGTTCGCCGCGGCGTCGCAGCGTTCGCTCGGCATTTCCGAGCGCGGCGTGTGGGCACCGCCGTGTCGCGAGCTGCTGCTGACACCCGAGGTCAGGCAGCGCGCGAAGGACCTCGGGCACGAGCACCCGCACCTGCTCGATGTCGTCGACAAGCTTGCCGAGGGCATCCCGGTCGACGGCATGGAGGCGCTCGCGCCTGTCCTCGTGGATCGGATGGCGCTGCTCGTCGAAGACCTGCCCGCCGGCGCGCACGTCGTCGTCTGCGACCCAGAGCGGATCCGCTCGCGCGCCCACGACCTCGTCGCGACCAGCCAGGAGTTCCTCGAAGCGTCCTGGTCGGCGGCCGCGGGCGGCGGAAGCGTGCCGCTCGACCTGGGCGCCGCGGCGTACCGCGGGGTCGCCGAGGTCCGCACGGCGGCGCTCGCGCGCCACGTGCCGTGGTGGTCGATCTCGCCGTTTACGTCGGACGAGGAGCTCGCGGACGACGCCGTGCGCGTCGACGCCCACGTGGCTGAGGGCTACCGCGGCGACACCGCACGGGTCCTCGGGGACGTGCGTGCATGGCTGCGCGACGGTTGGCGCGTCGTCCTCGTCACCGAAGGCCATGGGCCCGCCGAGCGTCTCGCCGAGCTGCTGGGGGGCGAAGCGATCGGCGTGCGGTTGGACTTCGAGCTCGCGACCGCGCCGGACCCGGGTGTCGCGGTCGTCGCGACCGGTTGCCTGAGCCGCGGGTTCGTGTCCCCGTCGCTGCAGCTGGTCGTGCTCACAGAGACCGACCTCGCCGGGCAGCGCCAGTCGACGAAGGACATGCGACGACTGCCGAGCCGCCGGCGTAACGCGATCGACGTCATCTCGCTGCAGCCCGGTGACTACGTCGTGCACGAGCACCACGGTGTCGGCCGTTACGTCGAGATGGTGCAGCGCGCGACGAACGGTGGCGAGCGCGAGTACCTGATCCTCGAGTACGCCAAGGGCGACCGGTTGTTCGTGCCGACCGACGCTCTCGAGCAGATCACGCGCTACACCGGCGGCGAGTCGCCGACGTTGCACCGGCTCGGTGGCGCCGACTGGGCGAAGGCGAAGGGGCGCGCGCGCAAGGCCGTGCGCGAGATCGCGGCGGAGCTCATCCGGCTCTACTCCGCGCGGATGGCCTCGCCGGGACACGCCTTTGCACCGGACAGCCCGTGGCAGCGCGAGCTGGAGGACGCGTTCCCCTACCACGAGACCCCCGACCAGCTGGCCGCGATCAACGAGGTCAAGGCTGACATGGAGACCGCGGTGCCGATGGACCGCGTCATCTGCGGCGACGTCGGCTACGGAAAGACCGAGATCGCCGTCCGCGCGGCGTTCAAGGCCGTGATGGACGGCAAGCAGGTCGCGGTGCTCGTCCCGACGACGTTGCTCGCGCAGCAACACTTCTCGACGTTCTCGGAGCGCTTCGCGCAATTCCCGGTGACGGTCAAGGTCGTGAGCCGGTTCAACACCGCGAAGGAGCAGGAAGCGATCCTCGCGGGCGTCGCGGACGGCACGGTCGACGTCGTCATCGGTACGCACCGACTCCTCTCGCCGAGCACCCAGTTCAAGGATCTCGGGCTGGTCGTCGTCGACGAGGAGCAGCGCTTCGGCGTAGAGCACAAGGAGTTCCTCAAGCGGCTGCGGACGTCGATCGACGTGCTGACGATGTCGGCGACGCCGATCCCGCGGACGCTCGAGATGTCGATCACCGGCATTCGCGAGCTGTCGACGATCGACACGCCGCCGGAGGAGCGCCACCCGGTCCTCACGTTCGTCGGTCCTTACGACGACCGGCAGATCGCCGCGGCCATCCGCCGCGAGCTGCTCCGCGAGGGCCAGGTCTTCTTCGTGCACAACCGGGTCGAGTCGATCGAGAAGGCCGCGCGCCGGCTGCGCGAGCTCGTGCCGGAGGCGCGCATCGCCGTCGCGCACGGCCAGATGCACGAAGACCTGCTCGAGAGGGTGATGCTCGACTTCTGGGACAAGGCGTTCGACGTACTCGTCTGCACGACCATCGTCGAGAGCGGCCTGGACATCGCCAACGCCAACACGCTCATCGTCGAGCGCGCCGAGGCGCTCGGACTCGGCCAGCTGCACCAGCTCCGCGGTCGGGTGGGTCGCGGTCGAGAGCGCGCCTACGCCTACTTCCTGTTCCCTCCGGACAAGCCGCTGTCCGAGACGGCCTACGACCGGCTGTCGACGATCGCGCAGCATTCCGAGCTGGGCGCGGGCATCGCCGTAGCCATGAAGGACCTGGAGATTCGCGGCGCGGGCAACCTGCTCGGTGCGGAGCAGTCCGGTCATATCGCGGCCGTCGGCTTCGACCTCTACATCCGCCTCGTCGGCGAGGCGGTCGCCGAGTTCAAGGGCGAGACGCCTGATCCACGCCCCGAGGTGAAGATCGACCTTCCCGTCGATGCGCACGTGCCGCATGTGTGGGTGCCGGAGGAGCGACTCCGGCTCGCGGCCTACCGGCAGATCGCGAGCATCGAGGACGAGGAGGGGCTGGCCGCGGTGCGAGCCGAGCTCGTCGATCGCTACGGCGCGCTCCCCGCGCAGGTCGAGAACCTGCTCGCGGTCGCAGCGTTCCGTTCACTCGCCCGCGCCCACGGCTTGACCGAGGTCGCGGTCCAGGGCAGCTACCTGCGGTTCGCTCCGCTAGAGCTGCGCGAGAGCCAGCAGTTGCGCGTCAAGCGCCTGCACCAGGGGTCGATCGTCAAGCCCGCGTCACGCACGGTCTTGGTCCCGAAGCCCGAGTTGCGCGATCGCGAGCTGCTTGTGTGGTGTCAGCAGCTCCTGGGCGAACTGGACGAACTCGCGCCGACGGTCACGGCCGCCATCTAGCTGTACTCGGCCAGGACGTTGCTGTCGCTCGGTGCATCCGGAGAGCGCCCGCGCGCTGCGCTCACCCTGGCGGTGGTTTGTAGCGCGGATGTCGCGGGTCCGTCGGCGGCACCATCGGTCTGACGCCGGTGCCCTCGACGAGCTCCCAGTCGTCGTAGGTCTTGAGGTCGTGGTGCTGGTCACACGGACGGTCGATGTTGTCGAGCCGGGTTTCGTGCACCGTCGCCCACGGCGTGCGGTGGTCGAACTCCAGTCGCGCGCGGCGGCCACAGCCCTCGGCCACGCAGATCGGTGACTGCCAGATCGCGGCGATCCGCTGCGCCGCGGTGGGCCCGCGACCGAGATGCGTGACGTTGGCGACATCGGTCCCCTTGGTTACGACGAGCTTCGCGACGCTCTCGCCGAGCAGCTCGCGCGCAACGCCGACGGGCACCGGGCCGACCCCGGCGATCTCGCAGCATTCGCCGTCGGCGACCGACCCACGCTGCAACGCGCTGACGTCGATGCGGAGTAGCGCGAGGAAGCGCTCGGGGATCTGCTTCGGCTTGGCGCCACCGCTGCCGCCCAAACCCTCGGCGTTCGCAGGCGTGAGGTCGTTCGGGTCGGGCGCCGCGGCCGTACCCGACGACGCACCGCTTACCCGGCGGCATAGCTCGACCATGGCGTCCATCGCGTAGGCGGCGCGCGGCTCGCGGCGGCCCTCCCGGCGGGCGTTCTGGAACATCTCGTCGATGATCGGCTCGAGCGCGACGTCGATCCACGCGCCGTCGTCCGCGGTGGTCCGCCACCACCCGGTGTGCATGCCCTCGCCGTTGCGGCCGCGCACCAGCGAGCGGGACGCGCGCTGCCGGGCGTAGGTCGCCTCGGGGTCGGCATCGGCCGCCGCACGCACCGCGAGACAGCTGTCGCGCAGCACGCCGAGCGGCGTTGTGGCCGCCTGCTCGAGCAGGGCAACCTCATGCTGCGGCGCGACGACGGCAGCCGCGGTCACCGCGTCCGCCTTCGCCGGGGAGAGCTCCCCGCGCTTGGCCGCCGCCGCCGTCCGCGGCAGTGATACGAGGCGCTCCGCCGTAGCGAGGGCGTCGCGGGCGGCGCCGACCGTGGTGCCGGACCGACCCGCCAGCCACGCCTCTGCCGACGTCGCGCCGGCGCGGCGCCAGTGCCCGGTCTCGGCCACCCGCTTCGCCGCCGCCGCCTCGACCGTGGCCAGCGCGTTGCGCATCGCCGCGACGTGCTCCACCACGCGCGCGGCCTCGCGCGGGAGCAGCGTGTCGCCCTCGAAGCGCCCCGCCAGCCGGACGACCTGCCGCCGTAGGTCGGCCACGTCGCCGAGCGAGATCGCGGCGGAAGCCGGCGGCGCGGCAAGGAGGTCGGCGGCTGCTGCGGTCACGCGGTCCCTCCTCGCTAGATCGAACGTGTGTTCGATGGGAGAAAGGTAGCCGTGCGGTCCGACAAAACCGGGGCATCCCGCGAAGATGTGCACAACTTTTTCGCCGCGGTCAATGCGAGGGCAGCGGCATAGTGCTGTGAGCCGGACGACTAGTGCTTGCTCGGCTGCTGGCTGTCGCTGAACACTTCAATGAACACAGTGGCGCGGCGGTATGCGGCTGGCACACGGCGGTCTCGAACGGTGTTCCGGGGCAGCCGCCCCCGACGACAAGTCACGACAAGGACCGAGGCGGAATGGCGAGGTCCACACAGGTTCGTCTGGTTGTTGTCGCGGCCGGGCTTCTGAGCATCGCGGCGACCAACGCTGTTGCGGCTCCTGCGGCGAGCTGCCGGCTCGTCACAGATCCGATCGGCGATGTGAAATCGCCGTACATCGTCGAGACACCCTCCTCGGCGCTCGACATCGTGTCCGCTGATGTTGCGACTGGGCGCCATGCCCTGACGGTTGTCGTTCGTGTCCGCAAGATGCAGATGACACCGCCAACCGCACCGCGGGGTCACTACTACATCTTCTGGTTCAGCGTCCGCGAGGAGCGGTTCTCAATATGGGCGGGCCGCATGTGGAACGGCGACGTCGGGACGGTGTATCGCGAGCGCGCGAGCGCGCAGGCACCCACGGCGAGCGGCAACCTCGGTACCGGCCTGGGTTACGCGGACGTCCGCTTCGACCCCACCCGTAGCGAGGCTGTCGCAGTCGTCCCGCTGAGCCTCTTCGACACCGCGGGCGGCATCCCGCGACACGCGCGGCTCTA
The DNA here is from genome assembly GCA_046262915.1 of Mycobacteriales bacterium. GTDB lineage: Bacteria > Actinomycetota > Actinomycetes > BP-191 > BP-191 > JBHELW01. Next base: position 5,191 of record JBHELW010000086.1, read on the forward strand.
CCAGATTCAGGTCTGGGCACATGATGCGCTGGGCTTCACCGGGCCGACAGGCCCCACGGCGATAACAGACGACGCTGACCGCGCGATTACGAAGAAGACATATCTCGCGGGAGCGGCCAGTTGCGTTCGCTCAACCTAAGGCTTCGCGCTCTCCACGACGGAATCCCGGTAGTGGTCGAGCGCGTCGACCGCTGTCTGCGCGAGCAGCCGTAGACCAACGGCGATGGCGCGCTCGTCAACGTCGAACGACGGAGAGTGCAGGTCGACGTCGACGCCGTCCTGCTTCGTGCCGAGCCGGGCCATCGCGCCGGGCACATGCTCGAGGTACCACGCGAAGTCCTCGCCGCCGAGGCTCTGCTCGCTCTGCACGAGCGCCCGCTCGCCCAGCGCGGTGCTGATCGCGTGCGACATCACAGCCGTCGCGGTCGCGTCGTTGCACACCGGCGGCACCCCGCGCTTGTAGTCGAGCTCCCACTCCGCGCCGTACGGCGAAACGATCGATTCGACGACCTGCTCTACGAGCTTCGGGGCCGCGTCCCATACGTCGTGGTCGAGCATGCGGACCGTGCCGCGCGCAGTCACCGCCTGCGGGATCGCGTTCGGCGCGTTGCCGCCGGAGACGTGTCCCCATACGACGCTTAGCCCGGCACGTGGGTCGACGAGGCGGGACATGCCGGCGGGCACCTCGGTCACGACGCGCGCGATGAGCCAGACGAGGTCCGCCGCGAGATGCGGGCGCGCGGTGTGCCCGCCGGGACCGCGCAGCCGTACTTCGATCTGGTCGGCCGCGCCCGTCACCGGGCCGGTGCGCAGCCCGACCGTGCCGGTCGCCACCGACGGCGAACAGTGCACGGCGTAGATCGCCCGCACGCCGTCGAGGCGACCAGCACTGATGACGTCGAGCGCGCCGCCCGGGAACTGCTCCTCGGCCGGCTGGAACACCAGTCGCACAGTGCCGGGCAGCGCCGCGGACTGCGCGGCGAGCGCGAGCCCCGCACCGAGCACCACCGTGGCGTGCACGTCGTGCCCGCACGCGTGACACAGGCCAGCGACTGTCGAGCGGTACGACACATCCTTCGCGTCCGGCAGCGGCAGCGCGTCGATGTCGGCCCGCAGCGCGACGACGGGGTCCCCGGATCCCAGGTCACACGTCAGCCCGCAGCCTCGCGGCAACGGGGTCGGCGACAGGCCCGCCGCGCGCAACCGCGCAGCGAGCAGCTCAGTCGTCCGCGTCTCGGTCCAGCCCAGCTCAGGGTGTGCATGCAAGTCACGCCGAAAGCCGATGAGCTCCGCCTCGTGCGCCGCGACGAACTCGTCCAGCTCGAGCTTCACGCGGTCAGCAACTCCTCGGCGTACGACGGAACTCAGTGTCTCGGCATCAGCTGGCGCGCTGCCTCGGTGAGGCTGCCCGACAACGAAGGGTAGATGGAGAACGTATGGGCCACGTGGTCGGCGTTCAGCCCGTTCTGCACGGCCATCGAGATGGGCAGGATCAGTTCGCTGGCCCCCGGCGCGACGACCACACCGCCGAGCACCTTGCCGCTCTCCGGCCGGCAGAACAGCTTCACGAACCCGTCCGTGATCCCTTGCATCTTGGCGCGCGCGTTGGTCGCGAGCGGCAGCTTGATGACGTCGCTGTAGACGCTGCCGGCCTGGATCTCCGCCTCGTTGACGCCGACCGTCGCGATCTCGGGGTCCGTGAAGACCGTGCCCGCAACAGTGTTGAGCCGCAGGGGTGCCACGGCGTCGCCGAGCGCGTGCCACATCGCAATGCGGCCCTGCATCGCCGCGACGCTGGCCAGCATCATCACGCCAGTGCAGTCGCCGGCGGCGTAGATCCCCGGCACGGACGTGCGCGACACGCGGTCCACTGGGATGTAGCCGCGCTCATCCAGCGCGATGCCCGCCGCGTCCAGCCCCAGCTCCTGCGTCGACGGCAGCGACCCCACGGTCATCAGCGCGTGCGTGCCTTCGATCGCGCGTCCGTCGTCGAGCTTCACGACGACGCCTTCCGCCGTTCGTTCTACGGCGGACGCGCGCACGCTCTTCACGACCGTCATGCCACGGCGGGTGAAGACGTCCTCGATGAGGTTCGCCGCGTCGGCATCCTCACCGGGTAGCACGCGGTCACGGCTCGAGACCAACGTCACCGACGAGCCGAGAGCCTGGAACGCGCCGGCGAACTCCGCACCCGTCGCCCCGGAGCCGACGACGACGAGCCGCTGGGGCAGCTCCGGCAGGTCGTAGACCTGCCGCCAGTTGAGGATGCGCTCGCCGTCGGGCTCCGCGCCGGGGACGACTCTCGGGTGCGCGCCGGTCGCGAGCAGGATGACGTCGGCCTCGACGATCGTCTCGTCGTCGTTCGCCGGCGCGATCGCCCCGGTCTCGGCGCCATGCGCCCGGCGTACCGCGATGCGTCGCGTGTCGAGCAGTCGGGCGGTGCCCTGCACGACGGAAACGCCCTCGCGACCGAGGCGGGCCGCGACGTCGAGGCTCTGCGCCAGCGCCAGCGCCTTGACGCGGGCAAAGACCGTCGGGATGTCGACGGTCACTGTCTCCGGCCGGATGTCCGGCACGCCGTCACCGTCGAGATCGGCGAGCGGCTCGTCGCCGATAGCGCGCAGGTAGCGGATGCCGAGCGTGCGCGCGGCCGCGGCATTCGTCATCGCATCCGACGAGGCGATAAGCGTCTTCGACGGCACGCAGTCGGTGAGCACACACGCGCCGCCGAGCCCGTCGCGCTCGATGATGGTCGCCTCGGCACCAAGCTGACGCGCGACGAGGGCGGCCTCGTAGCCGGCCGGCCCGCCCCCGATCACGGCGACTCGTACCACGCGACCTCCCGGCTCCGGCTACCGGCTCTCCGGTCACCTCGCGCCTAATCTTCCCGCATGGCGTTCTACGCCGCCTATGCCTCGAACCTCGACGCCGACCAGATGCGCGAACGATGCCCGCACTCGCCGGTCGTCAACACCGGCTGGCTCGAAGGCTGGCGCCTCACGTTCGGCGGCGAGGACATCGGCTGGGAAGGGGCGCTCGCGACGCTCGCGGAGGAGCGAGGATCGCGCGTCTTCGTCTCGCTCTACGACCTCACCCGCGAGGACGAGCGCGCCTTGGACGAGATCGAGCTGGTGACCGTCGGGCTCTACGCCAAAATCACCGCGCGGGTGCAGACACTGGACGGCGACCAGCTCGCCTGGACCTATGTGCTCAACCACTACGAGGGTGGGGTGCCCTCAGCCCGCTACCTCGGTCTGGTCGCTGACGCCGCCGAGAAGGCTGGCGCCCCAGCCGACTACGTCGCCGAGTTGCGGACGCGCCCGTGCCGGAGCATCGGCGACTGACCTGTTGGCAGCGGTCCGCGCCGGATGAGAGGCTTCACGCCGCTCGCGCTCACCAGGGGCGCAACGACTGGAGGTCCCCGCTAATGGCCGGTATCGAGAAGAAGAACATCGACAGCGCCGACGAGACGCGCAAGTTCGCCGGCCATGGCCAGCTCGATGTCGTGACGGTAGGCGAATTCACCGTCGGGCGCGGCACGTTCGAGCCTGGCTGGCGCTGGTCCAACGACGTCAAGCCGATCGCCGGGACCGACAGCTGCCAGAGCAACCACAAGACCTACGTCCTGTCCGGTCGCCTGCGCGTGACGATGCAGGACGGGTCGTCTGCGGAGATCGGCGCCGGCGACGTCGCGATCATCCCGGCGGGGCACGACGCCGAGGTCCTCGGCGACGAGCCGTGCATCACACTCGAGCTGGCCACCGCTGCGGCCGCCAACTACGCGAAGCCGTCGAGCTAAACCGACCGCGACGCTGCCGCGCTACGCCGGGAGCGTCGCCTCGACGGCCGACACGAGCGCTTCGTCCTCCGGCGTCACCAGAGTGCGGAAGCGGCCGACGACCTCGCCTTCCGCTGACACCAGGAACTTCTCGAAGTTCCACTGCACGTCGCCGGCAACACCGTCGGCGTCCGTCGCTTGGGTCAGCTCGGCGTAGAGCGGGTGCTGCGCGTCGCCCTTCACGTCGAGCTTCTCGTAGAGCGGGAACGTCACGCCGTAGGTCAGGGAGCAGAACTCCGCGATCTCCTCTGCTGTCCCCGGCTCCTGGCCTTTGAACTGGTTGCACGGGAAGCCCAGGACGGAGAAGCCGCGGTCGCGGTAGGTCTCGTGCAGCTTCTCCAGCCCCGCGTACTGCGGCGTGAAGCCGCACTTCGACGCGACGTTGACGATGAGCAGTGCCTTGCCCTTGTGCTCGCGCAACGACGTCGGCTCACCGGACAGCGTGCGCAGCGGCACGTCGTAGATCGTCATGATCGAAGACTCTACGGCGGGAGATAGAGTCGGAATCGTGACTGCGGTGACCTTCGGTCTTTACCGGACGACGGTCGGCAAGAAGGCCATCATGGCCGTCACCGGAGTCGTCCTCTACGGCTTCGTCGTCGTGCACATGCTCGGCAACCTCAAGATCTTCATGGGGCGCGAGCACTTCAACGCCTACGCCGAAGCGCTGCGCGGTCTCGGCGCGCCGTTCCTCGCGCACATGCAGGCGTTGTGGTTGCTGCGCGCGATCCTCCTCGCCTCAGTGCTGGCGCACATCGCCATGGCGGCGCAGCTCGCCGTACAGAGTCGGCGCGCACGCCCGCAGCCCTACAAGATGAAGAAGGCGGTCAGCTCGAGCTACGCGTCGCGCACGATGCGCTGGGGCGGCGTGATCATCGGGCTGTTCATCGTGTTTCACCTGCTGCACATGACGACGGGCCAGTTGAACCCGGGCTTCGAGTCCGGTGACGCCTACGGCAACATGGTCCGCGGCTTCCAGCACTGGTACGTGTTCGTGGCCTACGCGGTTGCGATCATCGCGCTCGGTGCGCACGTGCACCACGGCTTCTACAGCATGGTGCAGACCCTCGGTGCCGCCGGGCGCTACCGACATCTGGCGCGCCTTGTGGCGATGGGCTCCGCGGGCCTGCTGGTCGTCGGCTACCTCTCCGGGCCGGCCGCGATTCTCTTCGGGTTCATCGGCTCATGAGCGACAGTGGTGGCGGCATGTCGTTGCCGCCGGACGGTGAGCTCGTCAACGCGGACGCGCCGCGCGAGACGGGGGGCGCGACGGGCGGGACTTCCGGCGTAACGCCCGACGAGCAGCCCGCGGAACAGCTCAGCGCGGCGGACCGCGCGCCGGCCGCACCGACCGAGACCGCGCCGATCCCGCCGGACCCGATGCTCGATGCGCAGATCCCACCCGGTCCGATCGAGGACAAGTGGGACACCCACCGGTTCAACCTCAAGCTGGTCAACCCGGCGAACCGGCGCAAGTACACCGTGATCATGGTTGGCTCGGGGCTCGCCGGGGCCTCGGCCGCCGCGTCGCTCGGCGAGCTCGGCTACCACGTCAAGTGCTTCTGCTACCAGGACAGCCCGCGCCGCGCACACTCCATCGCGGCCCAGGGCGGCATCAACGCCGCGAAGAACTACCGCAATGACGGCGACAGCATCTTCCGGCTCTTCTACGACACGGTGAAGGGCGGCGACTTCCGCGCGCGGGAGGCCAACGTCCACCGGCTCGCGCAGCTGTCGGTGAACATCATCGACCAGTGCGTCGCGCAGGGCGTGCCGTTTGCCCGCGAGTACGGCGGACTGCTCGACACCCGTTCGTTCGGTGGCGCGCAGGTGTCGCGGACCTTCTACGCGCGCGGGCAGACGGGTCAGCAGCTGCTGCTTGGTGCCTACCAGGCGCTGGAGCGGCAGATCCAGCTCGGCACCGTCGAGATGAACACCCGCACCGAGATGCTCGACATCGTCCTGCTCGACGGCAAGGCGCACGGCATCACGACGCGCGACATGGTCACCGGCGAGATCCGGTCCTACACCGGCGACGCCGTCGTGCTCGCGACGGGCGGCTACGGCAACGCGTACTACCTCTCGACGAACGCGATGGGGTCCAACGCAACGGCGATCTGGCGCGCGCACAAGCGCGGTGCCTACTTCGCGAACCCGTGCTTCACGCAGATCCACCCAACGTGCATCCCGGTGTCGGGCGAGCACCAGTCAAAGCTCACGCTGATGAGCGAGTCACTGCGCAACGACGGCCGCGTGTGGGTGCCGAAGAAGGCCGGCGACTCGCGCGCGCCAGGGCAGATCCCGGAAGCCGACCGTGACTACTACCTGGAGCGGCGCTATCCGAGCTTCGGCAACCTGGTGCCGCGCGACGTCGCGTCCCGCGCCGCCAAGGCGGTGTGCGACGAAGGCCGCGGGGTGGGGCCCGGTGGGCTCGGGGTCTACCTCGACTTCGCGGACGCGATCAAGCGACTCGGCGTCGAGGTCATCCGCGAGCGCTACGGCAACCTCTTCGACATGTACGAGCGCATCACCGGCGAGGACCCCTACACGGTCCCCATGCGCATCTACCCCGCCGTGCACTACACGATGGGCGGGCTGTGGGTCGACTACAACCTGATGAGCACCGTTCCCGGCCTGTTCGTCGGCGGCGAGGCCAACTTCTCCGACCACGGCGCCAACCGGCTCGGCGCCTCGGCCCTCATGCAGGGCCTCGCCGACGGCTACTTCGTCATCCCCTACACCATCGGAAATTATCTCACCGGCCAGCTCGGCAAACGTCCCGAGACCAGCCACCCCGCCTTTCGTGAAGCTGAAACCGCCGTGCGCGAACGCGTACAGAAGTTTATTTCGCTCAAGGGCAGCCGCACGGTGGATAGCTTCCACCGCGAGCTTGGCCTCCTCGTCTGGGACAAATG
>JBHELW010000087.1:0-2537 GCA_046262915.1 Mycobacteriales bacterium
CGTCGGCTGCTCGACCTGCGGCGCGGCCTCGCCATCGCGCTCGGGTCGGTCGCGGCTGCCGTGGCGATGGTTGTCCTGGGCGCGCCGACCGACAGCGGCGTCGCGCCGCCCGTTGACCGGTTCGTCGTCGAGCACGCCGCGACGACAGGCCAGCTGCCGCTCGACGATCCGGCCGCGGGGATCGTCGTGTCGACGGTGTACGCGCGATGAGGCGCGTGCTGCTCGTCGCGACCGGCGGCCTGACGTGTGCGTTGGCGGGGAGCGCGCTCGGCCTGCCGCTTGGCCAGACCACGGCCCGCACCGGCCCGGATGGCTGGACGTTGCTCGACGGCGCATCGCGCGCGAGCGACGCGCTGCGCTATCAGGGCACGCAGTTCGTGGTCTTGTGGTCGCCGGACGGCGCGACGTCGGCGCTCGTCGACATCAGCCACGAGCCCGGTCGTGGCTCTGTCCTGCGCGTCGCCGCGACCCCGCAGAGCCCCGCAACCGCGGTCTTCGAGAGTGACGACACCGCGGGCGTCGCAAACGTCGCGCGGGTGAGCGCCAGCACGGTCGACCTGCTCCGGCGTAACTACGACGTGACGGTCGACGGCGCGGAGCACGTCGCCGGGCGTGTGGCGACAGTCGTCGTTGTCCGTCGTGACGACGGTACGGCCGCCGCTCGCTTCTGGATCGACCGCGCGACCAACCTGGTCCTGCGCCGCGAAGTGCTTGACGACCAGGGCCGGACGGTGCAGGCGAGCGCCTTCCTGCAGGTGGATCTCGGGCGCGCGGCGATGCCGACCTACGGCGCCGTGCCGCGCACCACGATCCCGGGCGAGGCGCTGGACGACAACGCACTCAGCACCGCGCGCGCGGCGGGATGGGCCGCCCCGACGACGCTGCCCAACGGGCTCGAGCTCTTCGATGCGCGGCGGCGCGCCGGGGAGCCCGGCGACGTGCTGCACCTCAGCTACTCCGACGGCGTCTCCCACGTGTCGGTCTTCGAGCAGCGGGGTCGACTGGACACGAGCGCGCTCGACGGCTGGCACCGGGAGCGCGTTGCCGGGACGCGGGTCTGGGTGAACGATGCGTTCCCGCGTCGCGTCGTCTGGGCGGCGAACGGCCGCGTGTTCACCGTGGTCGCGGAGTGCGAGCGGACGTCGCTCGAGGCGCTTGTCGCCGCCCTCCCGCATCGGGGCGCTCGTCGACCGCTGCTCTCTCGTCTCACCCGCGGCCTGCGCCGCGTGGGTTCCTGGATCAACCCGTTCAGCTGATGGAGGTCGTAACCGCATGACTGAGCGCCCTTGGCCGCAGCCCGGCGACGTCCCGCCGCCGCCTGCGGCGCCGCCCGCTGCTGGCGCGCCGACCGAAGGCGTCCCGCCGTACCCGGGAGCGCCCGTGTGGGGATGGGAGCGGCGCGGCGCCGGCCCGGTGCCCGATGTCGGTGCCGGCGGCACGCGCCCGCCCGGGGCCGCGCGCTCGGTCGTAGTGGCAGCGTTGATAGCGGGCCTGCTCGGCGGCGCCGTGGGCGCGAGCGGCGCTCTCTACGCGCGGCGCGACAGCACGTCGCTCGCGCTGCACGACAGCAACGCGCGACTCGACGAAGGCGTCGCGGCGACACGTGAGGACGTGCCTGGGTCGGTGGCGTCGATCGCGAAGGCGCTGCTGCCCAGCGTCGTCGAGGTGTCCGTGCGCGTCGGGCTCAACCAGCGCGGTACCGGGTCAGGCATCGTGATCCGCTCCGACGGCTACGTCATCACCAACAACCACGTCGTCGCCGATGCGACCTCAGGCGGGGTGCGCGTCAACCTGCCGACCGGCCGCAGCGTCGAAGCCGACGTCGTAGGCACCGACCCCGACACGGACCTTGCGGTCATCAAGGCCCGCGCGACCGGGCTGGCGCCGGCGCGGCTCGGCCGTTCGGGCAGCGTCGTCGTCGGCGATCCGGTGGTCGCGATCGGCTCGCCGCTCGGACTCGCCGGGACGGTCACGTCGGGCATCGTTAGCGCGCTGAACCGCCAGGTCCTCGCGGGGCAGGGCGGTGTCCCGCTGTTCAACATGATCCAGACGGACGCCGCGATCAACCCGGGCAACAGCGGCGGCGCGCTCGTCGACCGCGCGGGCAACGTGATCGGCGTCAACTCCGCGATCGCCACGCTCGGCGGCCTTGGCGGCGGCGGCGGCAACATTGGCGTCGGCTTCGCGATCCCGATCGACGAGGCGCGCTCGGTGGCAGAGGAGCTCATCCGCACCGGCCACGCGACGCATCCATACATCGGCGTCGAGGGGCGGAGCATCGATGACGAGACGGCGCAGCAGCTCGGCGGCGGGCTGGTGCCTGGCGCGCAGATCACCCAGATCGTGTCGGGAGGTCCCGCCGACCGCGCGGGGCTGCAGCCCGCCGACATCATCGTCGCGCTCGACGGCAAGGTCGTTGACAGCATGGACGCGCTCGTCGTCGAGGTCCGCAAGCACAAGGTCGGTGACACGGTCGAGGTGAGCTACGTGCGCAACGGCTCCCGGCGTACGGCGAAGGTCACGCTGGCGCGCAAGCC
>JBHELW010000088.1:0-11763 GCA_046262915.1 Mycobacteriales bacterium
CGCACCCCGAAAACCTGGGGAAGCCGCGCGCTGCGGTGGATCCGCTGCGCGGAGCGAATGACACGCCTGCAATTACAGCGCTGTCACTTCTCCGGCGTCAAGAGCGAGTACGGCGGGCGAACCGCCCGCGACGCGGCTGCAACGCCGCGGTGAACGCGTCCACAGCGGTCGCCGGGGCGCCGGCGCGCGCCGTCGGCTCGAGTGGTGTCGCCGCCTCGGCCGGGGCTGACGCGCCGGTCGCGGCGGCCGGTGCGGCGCTCGGCTGGGCCACGGCCTTGGCCGGTGCGCGCCGCGCCGCGGGCTTCGTCGGTCGCTCGGTCGGGCGTGCCGCGGCCTTGGTCGCAGCCGGCCGCGGCGCCGCGGGCTTCTTGGCCGGCGCCTTGACCGCCTTGGCGGCCTTGGCCGCCTTCTTCGCGGGACGGGCCGGCTTCGCCGCCTTCACCGGAGGTGTCGTCCCGGCCGCGCCCGCCGGGCGCCGGCCGGTCTCGCGTGGCGCGGGCACGGGTGCGGCCGGCTCGGCGGCGCCCGGCGCGTAGTCGGCGGCATCCGCCGGACCGGCCTCGGGCTCTAGGCCCGGGATGATCGAGCTCGGCCGCTCCGGTAGCTCCGCCGAGTCGACGAGCAACGGCACCGGAGCCGCCGGTGGTTGTCCGGCCTGCAGTGCGCGCCAGCGATCAGCGTCGCGGGCATCGCGGTGGCGCTCCAATGACTCCGTCACGCGCCCCGCGAGAGCGCGCCGGTCGCCCTTCGACAGCCCGCGGGCGAACTCTTCGAGGATGTCGGTGAGGATCCGGTCGCGCTCGGTCTCGAGCGCGATGTCGCGCTCCGCGAGGTAGCGCAGCAACCCGGTGCCCGCGACCTCCAGCCGGTTCGTCCCGTCGTCGAGCGCGTGCTGCGCGGCGCCAATCCGCGTTGCGGTGTCGCGCAGCGAGTCGCGGACGACGGCCAGGTCGTGCCCGACCCGCTCCCGGAACTCGTCGAGCTGAGCCGCCGCCGCAGCTCGCGTCTCCTCGACGACGCGGCTCGTCAGCGTCGTCCAGTCTTCGGCGAGCTGCCCCACGGACGCGGCCGTGTCCGTACCGGTCTTCGTCGCCGCGTCGACGCGCCGGCGCAGCTCGTCGAGCACGCTGGACGCGACGTCGACCCCGCGCTTCACCTCGCTCATGCGCGCGGTGACGGCTGCCGTCGTCTCGTCGAGCTGTGTCGTCACCGTCTCACGCAGCTCGCCGGCGACGTCGGTGAGGGCCGTCCGGGTCGTCTCGAGCTGCTCCGTGGTCTGCGCACGAACCTCGTCGAGCATCTCGGTCGCCTCGTCGCGCACCCGCTCGACTTCACCGACGATCGTCTCGCGCATCCCGGACAAGCTCGCGACGATCTCGTCGAGCCGGTCGGCGTGACTGTCGCGCGCGTCGGCGAGCGCGGTCCCGACGGAGCCGCCGAGCGCACCGAGGCTCGTCTCCACCGACTGGGCGAGGCCGTCGATCGCCTCCCGCACGGAGCCGGCCAGGCCGAGCACGGCCTCGTCGACGCGCGACATCACGCCGCTGGCGCCGGCGCGCTGCGCGTCGATCAGCGTCGCCGCGGTGTCGGCGCCGCGGTCCGCGACGAACGCGCGCAACGCCTCGAAGCGGTCGGCGGTCTGGCTCGCGCCCTCGCGCGCGAAAGCCTCGAGCCGGTCGGCGACGCCGTTGAGCGCGTCCTCGAGGGCGGCCAGCCGCGCGTCAAGCGCACCTACCTCGCCGCGCAGCGCGCTGACATCGCCGGACATCGAGCGCTCGGCCTCGAGCTCGCGCGCGGCCTGCTGCGCGAGCTCCTCGATCCGCATCGACAGCGGCAGGCCCGTCGGCCCGCCCGCAGTCCCGCCCAGGGTCTCGGTCATCGACGCGTCCCGCCTCCATGTCGGGGTTTCCCGACTCGCCTGCCATGGGCGACCCGCGGGCCGGCCCGTTCCGGGGTGAACTATCTCGCGAACCTGCGCGCTGCGTACAGAACGCTAGACGAGCGGCAGCGTCGAGTGCTCGGCGGCCGCGGTCGCCGCCGCCGCGGCGGCCTGTATGGCGAGCCGCTCGCTGGTCACGGCCCCGTAGGTCGTCGTCCGCTGCCGCGCGGACCGACCGACGCTGCGCGCGATCTCGGCCAGCTCGTCCGGGGTCCGTGCCGACCCGTGCGGCGATCCGGCCATCCGGCTGATCGTCTCTTCCATCAGCGTGCCGCCCAAGTCGTTGGCGCCCCCGCGCAGCATGGTCGCGGAGCCCGCGGCGCCGAGCTTCACCCAAGAGCACTGGATGTTGTCGATGGTGCCGTGCAGCAACAGCCGCGCCATCGCGTGCACCGCGCGGTTCTCCTGAACCGTCGGCCCCGGCCGCGCAACACCGGCGAGGTAGATCGGCGAGTTGTGATGCACGAACGGCAGCGGGACGAACTCGGTGAACCCCCCGGTTTCGCGCTGCAGCCGCGCCAGCAGCTTGAGGTGCGCGACCCAGTGGTGCGGCGCGTCGACGTGGCCGTACATCATCGTGCTGGTCGAGCGGATGCCGAGCGCGTGCGCCGTGGACACGACCTCGACCCACGTCGCGGCCGGCAGCTTGCCCTTGGTCAGCACCCACCGCACGTCGTCGTCGAGGATCTCTGCTGCGGTCCCGGGGATCGTGTCGACGCCCGCCTCGCGGGCGCGCACCAGCCAGTCGCGGACGGACAACGCGCTGCGGGTGGCCCCGTTGACGACCTCCATCGGGCTGAACGCATGCACGTGCATCGCCGGCGTACGGCGCTTCACCTCGGCCGCGATGTCGAAGTACGCCGAACCGGGCAGGTCCGGGTGGATGCCGCCCTGCATGCACACCTCGGTCGCCCCCCGGGCCCACGCGGTCGCAGCGCGCTCCCCCACCTCAGCGAGCGACAGCGTGTAGGCATCGGCGTCGGTGCGCCGCTGGGCGAAAGCGCAGAAGCGGCAGCCGGTGTAGCAGACGTTGGTGAAGTTGATGTTGCGGTTGACGACGAAGGTGACGTCGTCGCCGACGCTGCTCCGCCGGACGTCGTCGGCGAGCGCACACAACGCGTCCAGCTCGGCGCCGGGGAGTGCGTCAAAAAGCTGTAGCGCGTCGCTGTCTGACAGACCAGCGGGGTTGCGCTCCGCGCGCGCGAGCGCGACGCGGACGCCACGGCGCATCCGGCTCACGCGCGGCTGCGGGTCGCGCGCGGTGACACGCTCGTCGCTCGACACGGGCGCGAACAGTTCGCCGTAGACCGCGGCCGCGTCACTGCGCAGCCCGGCGCGCGCGCGCGGCCCGTCGACCAGCACGTGCAAATCGATGCGGCCGGTGCTACCGGCCACACCGACAACCGCGCCGCCGTCGGGCTCCTGCCATGGGCGACCTTGGGCGCGCGCACCCGGCAGCGCGCGTCCGTCGGGCGCCGCGAGCGCCGCGACGTGTGGCGCGACCCGCGGGTCGATCCAGGGCTCACCGATCCACTCGGGGTAGACGGCGAGGCGCTCGCGGAGCTCGAAGCCCTGCGTGGCGCACGCCGCGGCCAGCTCGGCGACCGCGGGCCACGGCCGCTCCGGGTTGACGTGGTCCGGCGTGACCGGCGACACGCCGCCCCAGTCATCGATCCCCGCCGCGAGCAGGGCGGCGTAGGCGCCACCGGCGAGGTTCGGCGGCGCCTGCACGTGCATCGCGGGGCCGAGGACGAGCCGGGCGACGGCCACGGTCGCCGCCAGCTCGTCGATGCTCGGCTCGGCCGCGCCGGACATCGCCGTCATCGGCTTGGCCCGGAAGTTCTGGACGATGACCTCTTGGATGCCGCCGTAGCGCCGCGCAACCGCGCGGATCGCGAACAGCGACTCGGCACGTTCGAGCGCAGACTCGCCGATGCCGACGAGGATCCCGGTCGTGAACGGAACGGCCTGCCGACCCGCGTCCTCGAGCACCCTGAGCCGCACCCGCGGTTCCTTGTCGGGGCTGCCGTAGTGAGGTCCCCCCGGCTCCGACCACAACCGCGACGCGGTCGTCTCGAGCATCATCCCCAGGCTGGGCGCGACCGGCTTCAGCCGACCGATGTCCTCCCACGACAGCACGCCGGGGTTGAGGTGCGGCAACAGGCCGGTGTCCTCCAGCACGAGGATCGCCATCGCGCGCAAGTAGTCGAGCGTCGTCGCGTAGCCGCGCTCGTCGAGCCAGCCGCGCGCGGCCGGCCAGCGCGCCTCCGGTCGGTCGCCGAGGGTGAACAGCGCCTCCTTGCATCCCACCCGCTGTCCCGCGCGCGCGACCGCAAGCACCTCGGCGGGCTCGAGGAACGGCGCCGGCACCCGCTGCGGGGTCGTCGCGAACGTGCAGTAGTGGCAACGGTCCCGACAGAGCCGGGTCAGCGGGATGAACACCTTCCGGCTGTAGGTGACGACCCGGCCGTGCGCGGCGTCGCGCGCGCGCGCAGCGCTCGCGCACAAGTCGGCAAGGTCGTCGCCGCGGGCGTGCAGCAAGACCGCCGCCTCGGCGGCATCGAGTGCGACACCGTCCCGGGCGCGGCGTAGCGCGCGTCGCGTCGCGTCGCGAGGGGGGGCGTCCAGCATGGGCGGAGCGTACGGCGGCGGCGGTCGACCGCCCGCCGCCGACCACATGTAGCCAAAAGGGCAGCAAAGTCTTCCCTGACGTCGCTGCACCCCTGCACTAGGTTGCGCCGAAACCTTGTGCAGGGCGCGCCCCCCCGCGCGCTGGTACACGACGGCCCGGGGCCGCTCCCCGGCTCTTCATCGACGACAGGAACCGCACGTGACGTTTGCCCTGCGCAAGTCCCTGTCCGGCGCTCTCGCCTTCCTGGTGGCCGCGTCCGGACTCGTCCTCGTGATCGGCCCGGCCGGCGCGGCCGGGAACGGCAAGTCGAATGACTCCGCGGTCGAGGAGACCGCGACGTACAACCGGTTCATCGTGCAGTTCGCGAGCAACGCCGCAGCCGCGCGCGACGACCAGGCGGCGCGCGCGGAGATCGCGGACACCGGCCGCGGGTCCGGCCATCAGCTGGCCTTCGTCCGACGGCTGTCCACCGGCGGCGCGCTGTTGTCGGTCGACTCGCGCCTCGACGCGGAGCAGTCGCGGGCGCTGATGGCACGGTTCGCGGCGCGCGGGACTGTCGACTACGTCGAGCCCGACGCGATCATGCGCGCGACGTTCGTGCCGAACGACACGTACTACCTCAACCAGTGGCACTACTACGAAGCGACCGCCGGGCTGAACCTACCCGGCGCGTGGGACATGGCGACGGGTGCGGGCGTGACCGTCGCGGTCATCGACACCGGGATCACGCAGCACTCCGACCTCATCGGCAATGTCGTCGGCGGCTACGACTTCATCTCGGACGCGACCGCCGCGCGCGACGGCAACGGCCGCGACAGCAACCCGGCCGACGAGGGCGACTGGTACGGCACTAACGAGTGCGGACCCGGCGTACCGGGGTCCAACAGCTCGTGGCACGGGACGCACGTCTCGGGAACCATCGCGGCGCTGTCGAACAACGCCAAGGGCGTCGCCGGCGTCGCGTTCGACGCGAAGGTCGTGCCGGCTCGCGTCCTGGGCAAGTGCGGCGGCACGCTGGCCGACATCGCCGACGCCATCACGTGGGCGTCCGGCGGCACCGTGAGCGGTGTGCCCGCGAACGCCAACCCGGCGAAGGTCATCAACATGAGCCTGGGCGGCAGCGGTACGTGCGGGTCGACCTACCAGAACGCGATCAACGGCGCCGTCAGCCGCGGCACGACGGTCGTCGTCGCCGCCGGAAACAGCAACGCGAACGCCGCGAACTACCAGCCGTCGAGCTGCGCCAACACCGTCGTCGTCGCCGCGCTCGACCGTCAGGGCAACCGCGCGTCGTACTCGAACTACGGGACGGTCGTCGACATCTCGGCACCCGGCGGCGAGACGGCGACCGTCGCCGCCGACGGGATCGCCTCGACTCTCAACGGCGGCACGACGACGCCGTCGACGGAGAACTACGTCTACTACCAGGGCACGAGCATGGCCACGCCGCACATCGTCGGGCTGGCCGCGCTCATGCTCAGCGTGAAGTCGTTGACGCCGGCCGAGGTCGAGTCGACGTTGAAGGCGAACGTGCGGGCGATCGTCGGCAGCTGCACCGGCGGCTGCGGTGCCGGGCTCGCGGACGCGACGAAGACCATCACCGCGCTGACCGCACCCGCGCCGAGTCCGACGCCGTCGCCGACGGCGACGACGCCAGCGACCCCGTCGCCAACCGCGACCGCCGCTCCGTCGTTCTTCCAGAACACGACCGACTACCAGATCCTCGACAAGAAGACCGTTGAGAGCCCGCTGACGGTGTCCGAGCGGACGGGCAACGCGCCGAGCAACCTGCAGGTCGGCGTGGACATCAAGCACACGTTCCGCGGCGACCTGCAGATCGACCTCGTGGCACCCGACGGGTCGACGTACCGCTTGAAGAGCGCCAACACGAGCGACTCCGCGGACAACGTGCTGGCGACCTACGTCGTCAACGCATCGACTGAGGTGGCGAACGGCACGTGGAAGCTGCGCGTGTGGGACCGCCACAACGGTGACACCGGCTACATCGACTCGTGGAGCCTGCAGTTCTGACGGGCGCCACCTGACGAACCGCACGCAAGACAGCGCGCCCTGGCCTACTGGCCGGGGCTCGCTGTCGTTACGGTGACCGCGTGATCGTCGTGCTCGCGGGTGGCGTCGGCGCCGCGCGTTTCCTGCGTGGGCTGCTCGCGGTCACCGATGACGAGATCACCGTCATCGGCAACACCGGCGACGACATCCGGGTGCACGGGCTGCCCGTGTCGCCGGACCTGGACACGGTGATGTACACGCTCGCGGGAGTCGTGAACGACAGGCAGGGCTGGGGGCGCGCCGACGAGGCGTTCGTGGTCGCAACCGAGCTCGCCGGCTACGACGTCCCGACGTGGTTCACCCTCGGCGACCGCGACATCGCGACACACCTCGTCCGGCGTAGCTGGCTGGACGCTGGCGTGCCGCTGTCGGTCGTGACGCGACGACTGAGCGAGCGGTGGCGGCTCCCGGTGCGGTTGCTGCCGATGACAGATGACCCGGTCGAGACGCGCGTCATCGCCGAGGGTGTCGAGATGCACTTCCAGGAGTACTGGGTGCGCGACCACGCGGTCGCGCCCGTTGACCGCGTCTGGCTCGAGGGTGCCGACACGGCGCGGCCGGCACCGGGCGTGATCGACGCGATCCGCACTGCGACGACGATTGTGCTGCCGCCGTCGAACCCGGTCGTCTCGATCGGCACGATCCTCGCTATCCCCGGCATCGCCGAGGCCGTGCGCGCGGCGAGCGCACCCGTCGTCGGCGTCTCGCCGATCGTCGCGGACGCGCCCGTGCGCGGCATGGCGGACCGGATGCTCGCGGCGATCGGTGTGCCATGCACGGCGGCGGGTGTCGCAGTGCACTACGGCGCGCGCAGCGAGGGTGGGCTGCTCAACGGCTGGCTTGTCGACAGCGCCGACGCGGGTTGCACCGGCTCGCTCGTCGCGGCCGGCATCGCCACGCGGGCGCGACCGCTGCTCATGACCGATCTCGCCGCGACAGCGGCGATCGCGAAGGAGACGCTCGCGGTGGCCGACGAGGTGCGCGGATGACGGCCGCCGCCAGTCACGCGGGATGACCGACACCGCCGAGCCGCCCGCGCAACGTATCGAGATCTACGGCGTCCCCGGGCTGCCCGAGGTCACCTCCGGCGCCGACCTGGCCGCCCTCGTCGTCGCCGCCACGACGCTGCACGATGGTGACGTCGTCGTCGTCACGTCGAAGGTCGTGTCGAAGGCCGAAGGACGCATCGTCGACGCCCCGCCGGACCCCGCCGGTCGAGAGCTCGCGCGGCAGGCGGCGATAGACGCCGAGGCCGTCCGCGAGGTCGCGCGCCGCGGGCCGACGCGCATCGTCGAGACGCACCAGGGCTTCGTCGTTGCCAGTGCCGGCGTCGACGCGTCGAACATCGCCGCCGATGCGCTGGCCCTGCTCCCGGTCGACGCCGACGACTCCGCGCGGCGCATCCGCGACGGCATTCGCGCGCGCGCCGGTGTGACGGTCGCCGTCGTCGTCTCCGACACGTTCGGCCGCCCGTGGCGTCGCGGGCTGACCGATGTCGCGATCGGGGCCGCGGGCATTCGCGCGCTGCGCGACTACCGCGGCACCCGGGACGCGTTCGGCAACGTGCTGGAGATGACGGAGGTCGCCGACGTCGACGAGGTCGCGGCGGCGGCGGAGCTCGTCATGGGCAAGCTGGCCGGCGTACCGGTGGCGGTCGTGCGGGGAGTCCGGTACACGGCCGACGACGCCGGTGTGCGCCCGTTGTTGCGACCGGCGGCCGAGGACATGTTCCGGATGGGTACGGCGGAGGCGATCGCGCTCGGGCGCGCCGACGCCGCGCGCGGCGAGGCCAGCGGCCGCTAGACGCGCAGCGAATGCTAGATGCTGCGCAGCGCCCGCAGCCGCGCGCGCGGGCCGTGCCGCGGTGGGCGCAGCCCGGACAGCTCGATCAGCCGGATCGCGCGGTAGCGGTGCCCGGCGTAGGGCTCCAGCACCTCGAGCATCCCGGCGTCGTCCAGCGGCTCGCCGACCAGGGCCCAGCCCACTACCGACGGCAGGTGGTAGTCGCCGACCGAGACCGCGTCGGGGTCGCCGAACGCGCGCTGGGCGACCTCGGCGGCGGTCCAGACGCCGACGCCCGGGAGCGCGCGCAGCCGGCGCGCGGCGTCGTCACGGCCGAGCGTCACACACTCCTCCACGCGGCGCGCGCGGTGCGCCGCCGCCGCGATGAACTCGGCGCGCCGCCGCTCGACGCCGGCCCGGTGCCACTCCCACGACGGCAGCGCGGCGAGCACTTCCGCCGCGGGCGGGACGCGTAGTCGTCGGGGGATCCCGTTAATCGTCGGCACCGGGCCGGGTGCCGGCTCACCGTGCCGCCAGAGCAGTTCCGCCCACGACCGGCGCGCCTCCTCGCCCGAGACCTTCTGCTCGAGCACGGCCGGGACGAGGGCTTCCAGCACCAGGCCGGTGCGCGGCAGCCGCAGCCCGGGCAGGTGCGCGTCGAGCTGGCGGAGCAAAGCGTGCGTTGGCTCCCAGCCATCCCGCGAGTCCGCTACGCCGAGCAGCTCCGCGGCTGCCTTGAGTGCCCACGGCGCACCACGCCCCCAGGCTGTCGCGCGGACCACCGCGTCGCGGGGCCGCACCTGCAGGTGCATGGTTGCCGGGCCGGTCGGCGTCCGCATTGCGCGCCACACGTCGGGCCCGTCGAAACGCAGCGCGGGGTCGAGCCGCCCGCGATGCAGCGCGCCGAGCGACGCGCGCAGGTCGACGGCCCACGGCGTCGGCACGTCTCGACAAAGCGGCGCGCTCACCAGCCTCGCGGTCACGACCGACATCCTCGCCCAGGCCTCTGACGAAAGCTCGGCGCACCTCCGCGGGCGGCACTTCCGGTCAGCGCCCGTCGTTACACTCGCGCGACCGCTGTTCCTCCCAGCCCCGAAAGGCCCTCGCGTTGGCGAAGCGCACGACCCCTGACCGGCGGCGCAAGGTCGAGGAGCTCAAGCGCCAGCAGCGCAAGGCCGAGCGCCGCCGCACGTTGATGATCGTCGGCGCCTCCGGGTTCATCGGACTCGGGCTGATCGCCGCCGTCGTCGTGCCGAGCGCAC
The DNA here is from genome assembly GCA_046262915.1 of Mycobacteriales bacterium. Classification (GTDB taxonomy): domain Bacteria; phylum Actinomycetota; class Actinomycetes; order BP-191; family BP-191; genus JBHELW01. The sequence continues at coordinate 9,686 of JBHELW010000088.1, forward strand.
TGAACTGGGTGAAGAGCCCGGACCGCAAATCCCAGGTGCGCGAGATCGGCGTAAAGCTCGCCGACGCGGGGTGCACACCGGTCAAGGACTTTCCGAAGCCGAAGAGCGCAAAGCATGTCGAAGAAGGCACGACGGTCACGTATGACGCCAACCCGCCGTACGGCGGCGACCACTGGGCCAACCCGGCAAGTGCGGCGCCGAAGTTCGTCAACCGGCGCGACGCCGTCGAGGTCGAGCGCTACGTGCACAGCATGGAGCACGGCTACGTGATCGTCTGGTACACCGGCGGCGCGACGGACAAGGACCTCGAGGACCTCCGGGCGATCGCCAAGAAGATCGGGCCGAAGTTCATCGCGGTCCCGTGGCCGCGCGCACCGTTCGCCGACGGCAAAGCCATCGGTATCTCCGCGTGGCGGCACACCGAGACGTGCAGCAGCGTCTCGGGTGAGGTGATCCAGGACTTCTACGACAAGTTCCACCCGCCGAAGGGCGACGCCCCGGAGAAGGCTGTCCTCTAGCGGCGCTACTTGTCGGAGGAGAAGCGCAGCGCCGCGTCGCCGATCGCCGCGTCCGGCCACACCCGGGCACCATCGACGAGCTCGCAGTCGGCACCGACCGTCGCGCCGTCGCCGATGACCGCGCCGCTCACCCGGGTGCGGCGCCCGACCGCGGCACCCCGGCCGACGACCGAGGCCCGAACTACCGCACCGGCGCTCACGACCGCGTCGTCGAAGAGCACGGCGCCGTCGACATGCGCGCCCGACTCGACGCGCGCGCCCGCGCCTACCGTCGTCCCGCCGGTCACCGTCGCGTCCGGCGCGACGTAACCGGTCTCGAGCACCAGCGCCTCGCCGGTCGGGCCCGGCAGCGCATGCGACTCGACCGCGCCCCGGACGAGGTCGCACGACCCTTGGACAAACGCGCTCGGCGTACCGAGGTCGAGCCAGTAGGACGCATCGACGTGGCCGACGACGCGGGCGCCGTCGGCCAGCAGCTGCGGGAAGACCTCGCGCTCCACGGAGACGGGGCGGCCGCCGGCGATGCGGTCGACGACGCTGCGGTCAAAGACGTAGCAGCCGGCGTTGATCATGTCCGTGACGATGTCCTCGTCGCGGGACGGCTTCTCGAGAAACGCCGTGACGTTGCCGTCGGCGTCGGTTGGGACGAGCCCGAACGCGCGCGGGTCGTCCACCGGCGTGAGGTGCAAGGTGACGTCCGCGCGCGACCGCCGGTGCGTCGCGAGCAGCTTGCCCAGGTCGACACCGGTGAGGATGTCGCCGTTGAAGACGAGGAACGCGCCCGGCTGCAGGTGCTCGGCAACGTTGCGGATGCCGCCACCGGTGCCGAGCGGCGTGTCTTCGGTGACGTAGGTCAGCCGCAGTCCCAGCGCGGACCCGTCACCGAAGTAGTCGGCGAAGACCTCGGCGCGGTAAGACGTCGAGAGGATGACGTGGTCGACGCCCGCGTCGCGCGCCTTGACCAGTTGGTGCGCGACGAATGGCACACCTGCGGTCGGCAGCATCGGCTTCGGCGTCGTGACGGTCAGCGGACGCAGCCGGGTGCCCTGACCGCCGACCAGCATCACCGCCTGCACGTCACGCCACCTTGTCGTCGTCCAGCGCACTGCCGGGCCGCACCGGCTGCGCGCCCTCGCGCACACCGCGCACCGCGAGCGAGAGCAGGTAGCGCGCGGCCAGCCCGACGGCGAGCACCGCGCGCACCGGGAGCCAGCGAGGTCCGGCGTACTCGCGGGCAAGGTAGCGGTAGGCGCTGCGGTGGTGTGCGCGCAGCATCGCGCGCGGCGTGCGGCTGGTCGCGTGGCCGCCGACGTGCCGCACGACCGCACTCGGCACGTAGATGCTGCGCCACCCGGCGCGGCCGAGCCGGCGGCACAGGTCGAGGTCTTCGAAGTACATGAAGTACGCCGCGTCGAAGCCGCCGACCGCGGCGAACGCGCTGCGCCGCAGCAGCAGGCACGACCCGGAGAGCCAGCCGACCGGCTCCTCGCGCGGTGGCCCCGCCTCGCCGCGGTAGTCGCGAGTGAACGGGTTGCGCGGCCACCACCAGCCGAGCAGCGC
>JBHELW010000089.1:0-2098 GCA_046262915.1 Mycobacteriales bacterium
CGGGCTCTACCGCTCGGCGCGCGGCGCCACCGGGCGCTTCGCCTACATGGCTGGCACCGAGCAGCTCACGCACCCCGCGGCTTCGAACGACCCGGTCGGACGCACCATGCTGACCTACGGTCCCTACAACGGTGACGCCCCCGTGCTCTGGGCGATTGTCCAGGACGCTGGCTTGCTCAACGGCGAGCAGCCCGGTGGCGATGCTACGGACCTCGTCGGCACGACGACCGGCCGCAGCCTCAACGCGACCAACACACTGCTCAACGGCGTCTACCGGTCCGACGACAACGGCGCGACGTGGCAGGTCAAGGCGACGCCGCAGTCGCTGCAGTCCTCGGTCAACGAGGGTCTCGGCATCTATCCCGCACTGGGTTACGGCGTCGGCGTGCAGGCCTACTACAACCTGTGGATCGTCGCCGACCCCGTCGTGCCCGACCAGATCTACTTCGGACTCGAAGAGGTCTTCCAGTCGGTGCGCGGCACCGGGCCGGAGCCGACGCTCGGCTACTTCGACGTCGTCCAGCGCTACTGGGACGTCTGCGGGTCGACGACCTACCTCGAGAACATCTTCTACGGCCAGTCATGCCCGGAGCAGACGCCGTACTACGGCGGCGTTTCCACGCACCCGGACCAGCACGTCGGGGTGGCGGTGCGCACCGCGAAGGGCGTCCGGCTCTACACGGGCAACGACGGCGGGTTCTACCGCGAGGACAGTCACGCGCTGCCGGACGGGCGGCAGGGCTTCGACAACGACACCTGGGTGCCCATGAACACCCTCGCTTCGGTCCAGCCGTGGCGCGTCGCGCGGAAGCCCGACGGCGAGTACCTGACCGCGCTGCAGGACAACGGTGGTGCCTTCTTCAAGCCCGGCCAGACGAGCACGCTCGTGACAAGTGGTGACGGCGTCAACGCGCTCGCCACGACTGACCCGGATACCTGGTACTACACCGCGCAGGGCGGGGTCTTGTGGGTCACGACCGACCACGGCAAGAACATCCGCGAGATGCAGCCCGATCTCACCGGCGCGCAGTTCCTCAGTCCCGTCGTGATGGACCCGACCGACGAGAACCACCTCGTCGAGACCGCGACGGTCGTCGCCGAGACGACCAAGGGCCCGAACACGATGACGACGCTCGACCCGCTGCTCTACACCGTCGTCACGACCGACTGGGTCAACGTCTACAACGCGGGCGCGAGTCCACAGGCGGGCGTCGACTGGAACTCCTACGCCGCGGCTGTCCGCGGCACGGCCGTCTACAGCGCGCTCTGCGGACGGTGCCGGAACTCGTTGGGTGACCCCAAGGAGATCCACGCGACCGTCGCGACGAACGTGAAGCCCGGCTGCACCGCGAAGAAGGCAACAGCCGACTGCTGGCACACCGCCAAGGGCAAGGGCCTGCCGCACTCAGCGATCAACGGCATCGCGATCGACCCGAAGGACGTCAAGACGATCTACGTCGCGATCAACGAGTACTCCCTCGTCGGGTTCGACAAGAAGACCGTCGGTTCGGCGCGGGTGATGGTCAGCCACAACGCGGGTGAGAGCTTCACCGACATCACAGGCAACCTGCCACAGGGCAACATGCGCGACCTCGTCGTGCGCGACGGGCAGGTCATCGTCGGTGGCGACCAGGGCCTCTTCGTCGGCAACCCGAAGACGAAGAAGTGGTCGCGGCTCGGTACGGGGCTGCCGCCGACGCGCGTGTTCGACCTGTCGCTCGACAGGCCTGGCCGCCACCTGACGATCAGCGTCTACGGGCGCGGCGTGTGGGACCTCGACTTCGGCCGCAACGCGAAGTCGAGCTCGGAGGGCCCGGGCGCCAAGGGTGAGCCGGTAGCGGCGAGCGCCGCCACGCCGCCCGCGCGTGGGTCGGGCTTCCGGCTCCCGGCGCTGCCGGCCGGCACGCGGGACGCGGCGCCCGCGCTCGCCGTTATGGTTGCGGCGCTGGGCGCGCTCACGTTGGAGCTACGTCGCAAGCCGATGGTCGCCGCGGCTGCGTAGGACGACGAGCGGGGGGAAGACGATGCGACGCGCTGCTGGCCTCGTCGGGGCCGCGCTGCTGACGGCGGTTGCCATCGGCGCATCGCCGCCGGTCTC
>JBHELW010000090.1:0-1479 GCA_046262915.1 Mycobacteriales bacterium
TCGCCGCACTGCAGCACGAAGATGCCCGACGTCGTCATGCGGTGGCAGAACGTGCCGTCGAAGTAGTGCTTCCCGGCGAGGAAGACGAACGAGTTCACCGTCTGCGGCGCTTTCGCGGCGAGCATGTCGAAGCTCACCAGCGCGCACGACGTCTTCAGTGTCGCGGTATAGGTCTTCTTGGTGTCGATGGTGAGCTTCGGCGCCTTGGCGAACGTCTGCTTCTTCGCGGGGGCCGGCGCCGTGGCGCCGCACGCGGGCTTCGTGGCGGCGGCGCTCGCGCTGGGCGACGCGGTCGGCGGCGTCGTGACCTTGTCCTTGCCGCCGACGACCTTCGTGAGCGCGAACGCGCCGCCGACGATGAGCAGCACGGCGGCGCTCACGCCGGCGACCGTCAGCCGACGGGAACGACGGCGCTGGCGCATCTCCGCGCGGCGCGCGGCCTGCCGCTCCGCGCGGCGCCGGGCAAGCTCTCGCTGACGTTTGGTGCTCGGCACGAACCCTCCACCTACGACGACGCGGCGGACTCGCGCCCGCCACGCGACGGCAGTCTAGGGCGACGCCGCAGCCGTCGCGGGCGCGGTCAATGCGCCGGTACGCTCGGCCTACGTCGCCGGCCGAAAGGACATCAGTGCTCGTCGCCGGGTTCCCCGCCGGCTCCTTCGGCACCAACTGCTACGTCGTGGCACCCGCGCCGGGGGAGCAGTGCGTCGTCATCGACCCCGGCCAAGACGCGGTGCGCGGGATCGACGAGATCGTGCGCGAACACCGGCTGCAACCCGTTGCGGTGTTGCTGACCCATGGCCACATCGACCACATCTGGAGCGTCCACCCGGTCTGCGGGGCGCGCGGCATCCCGGCGTACATCCACCCCGATGACCGAGAGCTGCTGACGGATCCAGGCAAGGGCCTCGGCATCGCCGGGCAGCAGGCGCTCGGCGGGCTGACGTTCGCCGAGCCCGATGACCTCCGGCTGCTCACCGGCCCCGACACGGTGTCGCTCGCCGGGCTCGACTTCGGCGTCGACTTCGCGCCGGGGCACACGCCGGGTTCGGTGACGTTCCGGCTCGCCACCGACGTGCTCTTCTCGGGCGACCTCATCTTCGCGGGCTCGATCGGCCGCACCGACCTGCCGGGTGGCGACACCGCGGAGATGATGCGCTCGCTGGCGCGCGTCGTCCTGCCGCTGCCGGACGAGATGGCGATCCTGTCCGGCCATGGCCCGGCAACGACGGTCGGCCAGGAGCGCGCGACGAACCCGTTCCTCGCCGACCTGGGCTCGCTCGCGACGTCGCCGCGTCCCGGCCTGTAGCGCCGATGGCGACGCGCTTCACCGCGCCTAAGGGCGTGCCGGATTACCTGCCACCGCGCTCCGCGCGCTTCCTCGCCGTGCGCGACGCGCTGGTCGCGCCGCTGCGGCTGGCCGGCTACCAGTACGTCGAGACGGCCGTCTTCGAAGACACCGCGCTGTTCGAGCGCGGT
>JBHELW010000091.1:0-1335 GCA_046262915.1 Mycobacteriales bacterium
CTTGTCCGTCTCAATCCCGGCGTCGGCGCAGGAGAGCGTGGTCAACGGCTTGGACTTCGCCGCCATGATGCCCTTGAACGACGGGTAGCGCGGCTCGTTGATCTTCTCGACGACGCTGATCACGGCCGGCGTCTTTGCCTCGACGACGTCGTAACCGTTGTCCGTCTGGCGCTCGATGCGCACAGTGCCGTCATTCACCTCGACCTTGCGCGCAAACGTGAGCTGCGGCAGACCGAGCCGCTCGGCGAGCATGGCGGGCACGATCGACGTGCGGGCGTCGGTCGCCTCCGAGCCGGCAATGATGAGGTCGTACTCGAGGGTCTGTAGCGCCTGCGCCATCGCGTACGACGTCGAGACCGCGCACGACCCGTGCAGCGCGTCGTCGACCAGATGGACCGCCTTGTCGGCACCCATCGACAACGCCTTGCGAATGGTCTCTACCGTGCGCTCCGGGCCCATCGAGAAGACCGTGACCTCGCCACCGTGCGCCTCCTTCAGTCGCAGCGCCTCCTCGACGGCGTACTCGTCGATCTCGTTCATCACCGCGTCGACGGACGCGCGGTCCACCGTCTTGTCACCGGGGTCGAGCCGTTTCTCGGCCCAGGTGTCGGGGACTTGTTTGACGCAGACGACGATGTTCACGCGTGCGCGACCTCGTAACGGATCGGGGGTGGCGCTGCGTAGGTTCGCTTGCTGCTGGCAAGCGGGTCAAATCCGCGCTCGATTACCGTCGCCGCCGTGACGGCGACGAGGATGGACACGCTCCCGCTGACCGGCGAGCGCACGGTGCCGCACCTTGCCGCGGAGAACTACTGGTTCCGCCGACACGAGGTCGCGTACTTGTGGGCGCGGCACTTTGCCCATGGCGCCGTAGTGCTCGACAGCGGGTGCGGCGAGGGCTACGGCGCGCGGCTGCTGTCGACGGTCGCGTCGCGCGTCGTCGCGCTCGACTACCTGCCCGACGTCTGCGCGCACGTCCATCGCGCCTACCCGGAGGTCGAGGTTGCCCGGGCCGACCTGCAACGGCTCCCGGTCGCCGACGGCGCGCTCGACGTGGTCACGTCGCTGCAGGTCATCGAGCACCTGCACGACCAGCACGGCTACCTGCACGAGTGCGCGCGCGTGCTCGCGCCGGCCGGGACGTTGGTTGTCACGACGCCGAACCGGTTGACGTTCTCGCCACACGATGCCGCACCGCTCAACCCGTTTCACACTCGCGAGCTCACGGCCGCGGAGCTAGTCGACGCTGTCTCGGCCGCGGGCTTCGTCGTGACGCGGCTGATGGGAGTCGCACATGGCAGCCGGTTGCGCCGATGGGAGCGCCGGCATGGGTCG
>JBHELW010000092.1:0-12530 GCA_046262915.1 Mycobacteriales bacterium
GAGCGGTTGCTTCCCGTCTGAGAGCACGTTGCGCCGGTAACCTCGATGCTGTGGCGGGGCAGCGACGACTCGGCGTCATGGGCGGCACGTTCGACCCGATACACAACGGTCACTTGGTGGCGGCGTCGGAGGTGGCGAGCCTCTTCGAGCTGGACGAGGTCGTCTTCGTGCCGACCGGGCAGCCCTGGCAGAAGTCACACGACGACGTGTCTCCGGGTGAGGACCGCTACCTCATGACGGTCATCGCGACGTCGTCGAACCCGCGATTTACCGTAAGCCGCGTCGACATCGACCGACCCGGCCCGACCTACACCGTCGACACGTTGCGCGACCTGCGCGCGGAGCGGGGCGAGAAGACCGACCTCTTCTTCATCACAGGTGCCGACGCGCTCGCGCAGATCCTGTCGTGGCGCGCGGCGGACGAGGCGTTCGCGCTCGCGCACTTCGTTGGCGTGACGCGGCCGGGCTACGACGCGTCCGCGGCGCATCTGCCACCGGGCGCCGCGACGCTCGTCGAGGTCCCCGCGCTCACCATCTCGTCGAGCGACTGCCGTCAGCGCGTCCGGCGCGGCGCGCCGATCTGGTATCTCGTTCCCGACGGCGTCGTGCAGTACATCGAGAAGCGACACCTCTACCGACCACCGGATCTCGACGAGTGACCCGACAGACCGGACGTCGGCGCGCGCCACGCAAAGGCAAGCGCGAGACCGAAGACAACGACGAGACACCCGCCCGCGCGCCCGTCGCTACGCCGACCCTGCCCGGCCCGCGCACGCAGCGGCGCCAAGAACGCCAGCGACGCAAGCGACAGAAACGTCGTCGCGTCAGCGCGGGGTTCGTCGCGCTGTCGCTCGTCGGCGTCGCGGTCGCGGCGCTGCTCATCGGCACGACAGTGCGTCGGGTGCAGCACGACGACGGACCCGTCGCGCGAACCCAGGCGACCCTGCTGCTGCAACTCGCGCGCGGTGATGGCTCCGCCGTAGAGAGCGCGTTGCTTGCGCAGGACCCCAAGACCAAGCAGGCGTCGATAACGCTGATCCCGTCGCGCGTGCTCACCGAGGTGCCGGGCTTCGGCGCGCAGCTCTTCGGCCGCACGCTCGCGCTGCCCGACGGACCGCGACTCTCCCGCGAGGCGATCGCCGACTTGGTCGGGGTCACGGTCGACTCGTACTGGGTGGTGCATTCCGACGTGCTGACGGCGCTCGTCAACCGGCTCGGGGGAGTGTCGGTCGACGTCGACACCGATGTCCTGCGGCCCGTTCGTGGTGGCGGCTCGATAGTGCTCGTGCGCGCCGGACCGGACCAGCGTCTCGACGGCGCGCGCGCGCTCGCCTACGCGACGTATCTCGGCAAGGGGGAGCAGGAGCTCGCCCGCCTGCCGCGACTCCAGGCGCTGTTGGAAGGGGTGGTCGACGCGATTCGCGACGCGCCGACCTTGGCGACGACCCTTTCAACGTTTGGGTCGCGACTCGGCTCGTCGCTGCCGGCGGCGCGGCTCGCGTCGTATCTCGTGGCCGTCCGGGACGCGAAGGCGGGCGACAACATCAGCTACGACAGCCTGCCCGTCATCTCGATCGATACCGGGGACCGCGAGCCGACGTACCGGATCGACCCGGAGAAGCTCCGCGCGCTCGTCGACGCGCATCTCGCCGCGTCAGTGCCGGCGGGTCGTTTCGGGTCGGCTAACCGCGTGCTGATCGAAAACGGTGTGGGCACGCCGGCGGTCGGCCGCAGCGCGGCGCGACGGTTGACGGACAAGGGCTTCGTGTTCGTCGACTCACGCAATGCGGCGAGCTTCGGCTACCGCCGCTCGATCGTCATCGTGTTCGACGCGACCGACGAGGCGCGTCAGCTCGGCGAGCGCGTGGCTGCGGCGCTGCGGTTGCCTTCTTCTTCGGTCCGCGTCTCGCCGCGCGCACAGTCAGTCGCCGACGTCATTGTCATCATCGGCGCGGACTATCGGCCGTGACGGGAATGAGGCCGCGTCAGGAACGCATACTGGTATGGACGCAGCGCGCGAGCGCCAAACCGCGGGGAGATGCATGACCGCACAGCCACGGGCCGTCGAGCTGGCATTGGCCGCGGCCCAGGCTGCCGCGGACAAGCTCGCCGTCGACGTCATGGTCCTGGACGTGAGCGAGCAGCTCGTCATCACCGACTGTTTCGTCATCGCTTCTGCGCCGAACGAACGCCAGGTGTCCGCCATCGTCGACAACGTCGAGGAACGGCTGCGATCGCTCGGCGCGAAACCCGCCCGCCGCGAAGGTGAGCGCGAGGGCCGCTGGGTGCTGCTCGACTACGTCGACTGTGTCGTCCACGTGCTGCACGGCGAGGAACGGGCCTACTACGCCCTCGAGCGGCTCTGGAAGGACTGCCCGCAGATCCCCTTCCACGACGCAGCCGCGCGCGAGGCGGCGCAGGCCGCCGGTCGTTGAGCGACCTGCGCGTCGTGCTGTGGCGGCACGGGCGGACGGAGTGGAACGCGGCAGGTCGCTTCCAGGGCCAGCGCGACACCGAGCTCGACGCGTCCGGGATTGCCGAGGCCAGCGCCGCGGCAACGACGCTCGCGACACTCGGACCCACGCGCATCGTGTCCTCCGACGCGGTGCGCGCGACGGCGACCGCGGCACTGCTCGCGGACCGCACGGATCTGCGCGTCGATACAGACAAGCGGCTGCGGGAGATCGACCTTGGCGCGTGGACGGGGCTGACCCGCGACGAGGCAAGCGCGCAGTTCCCCGAGGAGTACGCCGCGTGGTACGCCGGATCCGACGCCGGCCGTGGCGGCGGCGAAAGCTACCCGCAGGTCGCGCAGCGCGCCCGCGCGGCGGTCGACGAGCGACTGACCGCGGACAGCGACGGCGTAGTCGTCGTCGTCAGCCATGGCGGGACGTCGCGCGCGCTGATTGGCAGCCTCCTTGAGCTGCCGAGCGCGGCCTGGTGGCGGCTCAGCGCGCTGGGCAACGCGCGCTGGTCAGTCGTCGTGCAGACCTCCCGCGGCTGGCGGCTGGCCGAGCACAACGTCGGAGCCGTTCCGTAGACTTCCTTCCACCCCGGGGGTATAGCTCAGCTGGTAGAGCACTTGCTCGGCAGGCAAGGGGTCAGGGGTTCGAATCCCCTTACCTCCACCCAGGGACCGTGACAGCCCCGCTCATCGAGCGGGGCTGTCTTCGTCCGTGCGGCGCGTCTCGCGCGGCTTTACCCGCGCCACGTGTCACGGTCTATTGCGTACCAGACGTGATCGAAGGCGCGCCACGACGTCTGCCCACGGAACGTGAAGCCAAGCCGCTGCATGACCGCGCGTGACCCGGTGTTGTCCGGCCGCGTGATCGAGAGCAGGCGCGGCTCGTCGAGGAGGAGGTCGTACCAGCACTGCGTTGCCGCGCGGCCGCCTTCGGTGGCCAGCCCCGTGCCCCACCAGTCGCGGTGGAGCGTCCAGCCGACCTCGACCGGGTTGTGCGGCTCGAGCGGCCAGTCGCGGTGCCGCTGCACGCCGATACGCCCGACGAAGGTCCCGCTCGCCTTGTCGTCGGCGGCCCATAGACAGAACCCGTCGCTCTGCCACCGGCCACGGAAGGACTCGATCTGCCGCGCGGTCCCGTCGCGATCAAGCGCCGGCATAAAGCGGAGGAATTCCGGCTGCGTGTAGATCTCGTAGAGCGCGTCGACGTCGTCGTCGCGCCATTGGCGCAACAGCAGCCGCTCGGTCTCGAGCTCGGCCGGAAAGATCACGCGCACTAGCGTCTCATCCGTGCGCGGGGTGCTCGTCATCGGCGACTCGCTCACGTTCCACGGACCCGACGGCGCAGAGCTGCTCACGCATCCGCGGCTCTACCCCAACCGTCTCGCTGCGGAGCTCGGTTGCGACGTCCACTGCGTGGCCCGCGCGGGCTGGACCGCGCGCGATGCGTGGTGGGCGCTGACGAAGGATCCGTACGTCTACTCCGTGCTGCTGCCGCGCGTCGACACTGTCCTGCTCGCGGTCGGCAACCGCGACCACCTGCCGGCCAGCCTCCCGACGTATCTCGTCGACGGCATCGCGTACCTGCGACCTGATCGGCTGCGCCGAGCCGCGCGCCGCACGTATCTAGCGGCGCATCCGTGGGTCGTTCGCGCCTACGGCGGACGCATGCGGGTGCTGCCGCAAGCGCAGACCGACCGGTACCTGACGATGTGCGTGACCGCACTTCGCGCGCTGCGACCCGACCTGGCAATCGTCGGGATGGTGCCGCCGCCGTACGACGCGCGCTACCACGGTCACCTGACGCGCTCGCACGCCCCCGCAGTCGCCGCGGCACGGCGCTGGGGGAGCGCGCACGACGTCGCGATGGTCGATGCCGACGCGGTCATCGCGCCGTACCTTGCGCGCGGCGAGATGAACCCCGACGGCATGCACTGGACCTGGGCGTCACACGCCGATGTTGCACGCGCGATGGCCGCTGTCATCCGCGACCAGCACGCGGCAGGCTGACGCGGTGCTGGTTGCCGGGGCGGTCTTCCAGGAGTGGTACTGGGGTCCAATCTTCTTCGCGGTCTTCGTCGGTCCGTTCCTGCTCGCCGCGGCCGCGATCGCGATCACCGCATACATCGTCGTCGCGCGCCGACGCGGGCGACGCGTACAACCCGCCGTCGCAGTCGGTATCGGCTTCTTGGCGGTCGCGGTCGGCACTACCGGCTTCTTCGCCTACCGCGAGCTGCACGACTACCGCGCGTTCATGCGCGACGCGCGCGCGGCGGCACGGCAGATCGACTTTCCGACCTACGTCGGCGCGCCGCGGCTGGGCGGTGTGCGGCGCACGTCGTTCGCGGCACTTGGCACGGGGCGGAACGTGTGGGTCGAGGCTCGCTACCTCCGCGGCAACCGCTACGCGGTGGTTCTCGAGCAGCGCGACCCGCCGTTCGCTGCAGCCCGCGGCGGCTGCACCGCGCACCCGTTGCCCGGGCGCAGCCGCAACTTCATCGACCAGCCCTGCCGTCTGGCAGCCACCCCAGCCGGCGCCACTGTTTGGCTCATGGACGACCTGAGTTTCCGGGACGGCCGGCTCGCGGCGCTGGCACGCGACGGGACGCTCGTTGTCGTCTACTACCGCGGCGTTTCGGACGACCAGGTGCTGGACTGGCTGGACACGCTGCGTCCGGTGCCCGCGAACGCGCTGCCTTTTCAGCGGCAGCGCTGACCGCGCTGCGCTAGCATTCTCGGCATGGCGATCGGCGTACGACGGCTCCTCCTCCCCGGGCCGCGCTGACCAGGCTTCACGTCAGCGCGGCGACCCCTCCATGTGCGAGGGGTCTTTTGCTGTCCGGGACCCGCGAGCCGAAAGAGATGACCGATGAGCGAGGCACGGGCGACGAACGTCGCTGACGAGCGCGCCGACTACGACCCGCACGCGATCGAGGCGCGCTGGCAGGCGGCGTGGCCCGCCGACCTCTACGCCGCGGGCGGGCCCGACGACCCGCGGCCGCGCAAGTACATCGTCGACATGTTCCCGTACCCCTCGGGCGACCTGCACATGGGGCACGCGGAGGCGTTCTCTATCGGCGACGTCATTGCGCGCTACTGGATGCGTCGCGGTTACAACGTGCTGCACCCCGTCGGCTTCGACTCCTTCGGGCTGCCGGCGGAGAACGCCGCCATCAAGCGCGGTGCCGACCCGCGCGAGTGGACGTACACGAACATCTGCACGCAGTCCGACGCGTTCCGTCGGTTCGACGTCTCGTTCGACTGGTCGACGCTGCTGCACACGAGCGACCCGGAGTACTACCGCTGGACGCAGTGGCTCTTCCTGCGTCTGTACGAGCAGGGGCTCGCGTATCGCAAGGCGAGCCCCGTCAACTGGTGCCCGCGCGACCAGACCGTGCTCGCCAACGAGCAGGTCATCGGCGGCAAGTGCGAGCGCTGCGGCACCGAGGTCACGAAACGCACGCTGACGCAGTGGTACTTCCGCATCACGAACTACGCCGACCGGTTGCTCGACGACCTGGCGAAGCTCGCGGGATCGTGGCCGGCGCGCGTGCTGACCATGCAGCGCAACTGGATCGGACGCTCGACCGGGGCGGAGGTCGACTTCGCCGTCGAGGGCCGCAGCGAGCCGGTGACCGTCTTCACGACGCGACCCGACACCCTGTACGGCGCGACGTTCTTCGTCGTCGCGGCCGACTCCGAGCTGGCGGCGGAGCTCGCGGCGGGAACGGACGCGGAGGCGGAGTTCTCGGCGTACCTCGAAGACGTGAAGCGCGAGACGGAGATCGAGCGGCTGTCGACCGACCGGCCGAAGACAGGCGTGTTCCTGCAGCGCTATGCGATCAACCCGGTGAACGGCGAGCGCATCCCGATCTACGCGGCCGACTACGTGCTGCCCGACTACGGCACCGGCGCGATCATGTCCGTCCCGGCGCACGACCAGCGCGACCTGGACTTCGCGCGCGCGATGAACCTGCCGGTCCGGGTCGTCGTGGAGAACGACGACGGGTCGGCGGTCGAGCAGGGCGTCGCCGCGCCGGGCGACGGCGTGCTGGTCAACTCGGGGCAGTACGACGGGCTGCGCAAGGCCGAGGCCATCGAGCGGATCACGGCCGACCTGGAGAAGCAGGGCAAGGCGAAGCCGGCGGTCAACTTCCGGCTGCGCGACTGGCTGCTGTCGCGGCAGCGCTACTGGGGCGCGCCCATCCCGATCGTGCACTGCCCGACGTGTGGCGAGGTCGCGGTGCCCGACGACCAGCTGCCCGTGCTGCTGCCGACCGAGGGCGTCGACCTGCAGCCGCGCGGCGTGTCGCCGTTGGCGTCCGCGACCGAGTGGATCAACACCACGTGTCCGAAGTGCGGGGGCGCGGCGACGCGCGACGCCGACACGATGGACACGTTCGTCGACTCCAGCTGGTACTTCATGCGCTTCGTCTCCCCGAATTACGACGACGGACCGTGGGACCCGGAGGAGCTCAGGCGCTGGCTGCCGGTCGATCAGTACGTCGGCGGCGTCGAGCACGCGATCCTGCACTGCCTGTACAGCCGCTTCCTCACCAAGGTGCTGTTCGACCAGGGACGCGTGCACTTCGACGAGCCGTTCACCGCGCTGCTCAACCAGGGACAGGTCATCAACCGCGGCGCTGCGATGAGCAAGAGCCTGGGCAACGGCGTAGATCTGGGTGGCGAGTTGGCCGCGCACGGCGTCGACGCGATCCGCGTGACGATGCTGTTTGCCGGACCGCCCGAGGACGACATCGACTGGGCCGACGTCTCACCGACAGGTGCGGGCAAGTGGCTCGCGCGGGTCTGGCGCGTCGCCGGGGACATCGGCGCCGCGTCGCCGAGCGCGGATCGCGATGACGACCTCGAGCGCACGATGCATGCGACGATCGCCGAGGTCACGCGGCTGGTCGAGGCCTACCGCTTCAACGTCGCGATCGCCCGCCTGATGGAGCTGACCAGCGCGTTGCGCCACGCGATCGATGCCGGGCGCGGCGGAACGCCGACGGCGCGCGCGGCGGCCGAGGCGCTGGTCGTCATGCTGTCGGTCTTCGCGCCCTACACCGCGGAGGACTCCTGGTCGCGGCTGGGCCGCGAGCCGTTTGTGCACCAGCAGCCGTGGCCGTCGTACGACGACACGCTCGCGGTCGCGGAGACGACCACGTGCGTCGTGCAGGTCGACGGCAAGGTCCGCGACCGCCTGGACGTCGCGGTCGGCATCGGGGAGGACGAGCTTCGGGAACGCGCGTTGGCCAGCGAGGCGGTGCAGCGGGCGCTCGATGCGCGGCCGGTGCGCACCGTGATCGTGCGGCCGCCCAAGCTCGTCAACGTCGTCACGGCTTAGCCCCTTGCGTTGTGGACCGGCTCGGCCCATCTAGAACTGGGCTGAACCGGTCCACAACGCAGTTCACGCGCGGCGGCTAGCCTGCCGCGCATGGCGCGCGTGGCGGTGGTGACCGACTCGACGGCGTACCTGCCGTCGGACGTCATCGAGAAGTACGGCGTGCGCGTCGTGCCACTGCAGGTGCGGCTCGCTGACCGCAGCTTCCTCGAGGGCGTCGACCTCTCGCCGGCCGAGTTCGCGCAGTGGATCAGCCGCCCCGGGCACCGGGCGCTGACGTCGCAGCCGACGCCCGCGGCGTTCGCGGAGGCCTATGACGCGGCCGGCACGGACGCGATCGTGTCCATCCACCTGGCCGGCGCGCTCTCCGGCACCGTGCAAGCCGCGCGCGTCGCCGCCAGTGCGGCGCGCGACCGTGGTCTCGACGTGCGCGTCGTCGACTCGGCCAACGTCGCGATGGCGATGGGGTTCGGCGTGATCGCCGCCGCCGAGACCGCGGCCGCGGACGCCTCACTGGACGACGTCGTCCAGGCGGCCGAGGTCGCGGAGGCGCGCACCCGCATGTTCTTCTACGTCGAGACGCTCGACTACCTGCGCCGCGGTGGCCGCATCGGCGCCGCCGCATCGCTCGTCGGGACGGCTCTCGCCGTAAAGCCGCTGCTGCATTTGCGTGGGGGCGAGATCACGCTGCTCGAGAAGGTGCGCACCGCAGCGCGCGCCATCGCGCGGCTGGAGGAGCTCGCGGTGCAGGCCGCGGGCGACGGGCCGGTGGACATCGCCGTGCATCACCTCGCCGCGGCCGAACGCGCCGGGGCGCTGCGCGACCGGCTCCGCGCCGCGATCCCGGGTGTGCAGTCGCTCTACGTCGATGAGGTCGGTGCGGTCGTCGGCGCGCACGTCGGCCCGGGCATGCTCGGCGTCGCCGTCCA
The DNA here is from genome assembly GCA_046262915.1 of Mycobacteriales bacterium. Classification (GTDB taxonomy): domain Bacteria; phylum Actinomycetota; class Actinomycetes; order BP-191; family BP-191; genus JBHELW01. The sequence goes on from JBHELW010000092.1 coordinate 8,735, forward strand.
TCGCAGGTGATGTCGCTCCTGGTCGCGGCCGTTGTCGGCTACGCCGTGGGATCGGTCTCGTTCGCGACGCTGCTCGCGCGCCGCCGCGGCGTCGACCTGCGGGCCAGCGGTTCGGGTAACCCGGGCGCGACGAACATCGGCCGGGTCCTGGGGCGCAAGGCCGGGATCGCGGTTGCGCTGGCGGACGTCGCGAAGGGACTGGTGCCGGCGGCGCTGTTCGGTCTCGTCTTGCACGACGCGGGGCTCGTCGCTGGCGTCGCGGCTACGTTCGGGCATGTCACGTCACCGCTGCTGCACGGCCGCGGCGGGAAGGGCGTCGCGACCGCGGGCGGCGCGATCCTTGGGTCGCATCCCGCGTGGGGACCGCTGGTCATCGTCGTGTGGTTACTTGTGGTTCTGCTCACGCGGTGGGTGGCGCTCGGCTCGTCGGTCGCCGCGCTCAGCGTCCCGGTCTTCGCGGCGCTCTTGACGCCGCGCCGCGGCGACCTCGTCTGGTCGGCGGCGCTCGCGGCCATCGTCGTCGCCCGACACCGAAGAAACTTCGTGCGTCGCTGGACCGCGCGGCGAGGCGCGTAACAGGCGGCCGTCGCACGACGGCGGTGGGCGACGCGCAACCGTAGGCGCGGCAGCGCGTCGTAACTGTTACCTGACAAAAAAATCTTGGAGCAGTGAATGCCCAGTGACGCCCCTGTAGAGGACTCGGCGAGTCGTGCCCGACGGCCGTTGGCGCCGGCCAGGGGATCGGTTTCGCGTCCGACCGCACGCGTCTCGCGCGCTGCTGTAGCCACTGCGCTTGCGACCGCTGTGACTTTCGCGTTACGCGCTCTGAGCCCATCGAGCATGGTCGACAAGGCAGGGGGGTTGCGGCCAGCGGTGGCCGAGACGCCGTCGGCCTCACCCTCCGCGCTGCACGTCTCTAATGCCGACAATGGCGCCACTCTGCAAATGGTCGTCGGAGAGTCGCTGATGATCGACCTCACTGCGCCAGAGGCTGGAGAGATTTGGCAGGAGCCGAAGGAGCAGGCGCAAGGTCCGCTTTACCTCGCCCAGCTCGACGTTGGTGATGCCCGTACGACCGCCGCCTTCGATGCAATTGGCCCTTCGAGTGCGTACGGCGGCACCCCGGACGTCATTCGTGCCACTTCTGACCGGAAGTGCGCGCACGAGCAACCCGCATGCCAGTTCGCACCGCAGACGTGGCAGGTGAGCGTGCTCGTCGAAGGCGAGCAACCGTCGACGATCCCCGTCTATCCCTGTTCGAGTCCGACGGCGACGCCGTCACCTCGTCGTCCCCCGGCACATCGCAGGTGACGCTGCACGAAAGCGACAGCGGCCGCACTATCGACGTCCAGGTTGACGACGAGATCCTCGTTGACCTGCCGGGTTGCGGCAGTCGTGGCGCGTATAACCCGCCGCGGGGCGGCCAAGCCCTCTTCCGGGATGCGGCGCAATTGCAGCAAGGGATCCGGAGCTTAGGAACGTTCGAAGCCGCAGCTGTCGGTACGACCGAGATCGCATCCGAGACTGACGCCGCGTGCTTCCACACAGGTTTGCCGTGTGGTGTTGGCAGCCAACTGTGGCGCGTTACCGTTCGCGTCGCCGAACCGTCGCCGTCCGCAATGCCGCCGAGTCCCACGGCAACCGCGTGTGGACAGCCGCCAATCACGTCTGTTGACGCTCAGCCTCGCCGAGCGGCCGCGGGTGATCCCGTTTCCGTCGTCGCCACCCGGCGCGACAACCCATGCTCGACCGCCGAGCCACCGCACGACATTGCGTTGTACGAGCGTTCGCATGGCGCTACGGCGTGGACTGTCGTTGGGACGCAGACCTCTGACGCTTCCGGTCGGACGACCTTCGTCGTGCACCCGGCAAGCACTACGGACTACACCCAGCGCCCGGATCTGGTTGACCAATTCGACGCCAGCGATCAGCTCGTGACCGTCGTGATTGATCGCGTCTCCGGAAGCTGCGCCGGCGTCGTGACGCTTCAGGCACCGCCGCGAGTGACGTACGGCGCCACAGTCGCCGTCTCGGGATCAGCGCCGCCTGGAGAGGTCGTACGGCTGCTGTTTAGGCGTCGTGGCGAAGCCAGCTTCACCGGGCGGCGCATCCTGACCGCACCCGCCGGCGTCTTTTCGACTACATACGACGCGTCAGATGACTACCGATTGCTCGCGGCCATCCCACGGTGCGACTCGCCGCCGGTCCTCGTCCAGGTGGTGCCGGCGATATCCGCGCCGACGCGCGCTCGGCGGAACCAAGTCGTGCGGATCGTCGTACGCGCCCCCGCTGCCGTCGGTGTCAGCATGTCGTTTCATCGTGCCGGCTCAAGCGGCTACACCGTTCGCCGTCGTGGGACGACAGACGCCGCCGGCGAGTACGTCACGACCTATGTAGCTGACGCCGACTACCGCTACTTTGCGTCCATATCCATCGTCGGCGCGCGCCGCGACAGTCGGGTGGCGCTCACGCAAGTGTCCTAGTTTCGCCGTAACACTCGCTCGGCGGACCGCGCCCGGTCCGGCGGTTTGTCCACAATCTGTCGCAACGTGCTGACTGCGTCCGGGGCTCGCGCCTAGCGTCGAGCGGTGCCCGAGGTGCCGCCGGGCGCGCCGGAAGCGGGCGATGTCGCGCCGCGCACCGCCGCGCCCGACTTCAACGACGTCATCGCCGTATTGCGTGCGGCCGCCGTTGCCCGGCTCCCGGAGACAGTCCGTGGTGGCGTCCTCGACCCACGTCGGCGCGGGGCGATCGCGCTCGGCGGGTTGGCCCTCGTCGCCGTCGCAGTCGCTGGCGTCTTCTTCTGGCGCGCGCGCCCCGCCGCGGTTGCCGTAGCGCCGCCGCAGCCGGTGGCCGCAAGCACTGACTCGTCGCCACCGTCCGAGCTGATCGTCGTCGACGTGAGCGGGCTCGTGCGCCGGCCCGGCCTCGTGCGGCTGCGGTCCGGCGCGCGCGTCGCGGACGCGATCGCGGCTGCTGGCGGCGCGCGGCCTGGTGCGTCGCTGGACAGCCTCAACCTCGCGCGCAAGGTGACCGACGGCGAACAGATCGTCGTCGGCGCACCGCAGCAGCCGCCGGCAGCAGTCGCAGCCAGCGGCGCGCCTTCGGCCGGTTCGCTGCTCGACCTCAACGTCGCGACCACGGCGCAGCTCGAGGAGCTGCCCGGCGTAGGGCCGGTCATCGCGCAACGCATCATCGAGTGGCGCACACAGCACGGGCGCTTCGCCTCGGTCGAGCAGCTGCAGGAAGTCGAGGGGATCGGCGCCAGAAAGTTCGAGCAGATCCGCGCGCGGGTGACGGTGTGACGCCGTCCGTGGAGCCAGCCGTAGGGGCGGATGGCGCGGATCTGCGCCTCGCCGTGCCCGCCGCGGCGACGTGGATCGCCGCACTCGTGGTGAGCGCGGTTGGTGTCGCGACGGGAGTCGGCATCGCGACGGCCGCGGCCGGCGTAGCGCTGACCACCCTGTGGCGCTCGCGCGGTTCCGGGGCGGCGCTGCGCGTCACCGCAGCGGCGGCCTGCTGCGTCGCCGGTATCGCGGGCGCGACGACGTTGCGGACGGTCGCGCGGACGCAGGGACCCCTCGTCGGCCTCGCACGCCAGCGCGCGGTCGTAACTGCAGAGATCGTGGTGACGAGCGACCCGCGGCAGCTCACGGACGCGGTCATCGGTGCGCGCCGGATCGAGGGCGCCTACCTCGTCGCGGCGCGAGCCGAGCGGCTGAGCTACGCCGGACAGACCTGGCGGTTGCGCCACCCGATCGTCGTCTTCGGGGACAGCCGCGCGTGGGCTGTTGTG
>JBHELW010000093.1:0-15149 GCA_046262915.1 Mycobacteriales bacterium
CAGGATCTCGAGCGCGTCGTCCTCGTGCAGGAACTGCAGCCGCGGGTCGAACCCGAGGACGGTCGGGACGACCGGCAGCGCGAAGTAGCGGCTGAGCACGCTGTCGATGCGCGGGCCGACGAAGTTCGTGAACCGCAGCACGGTGAGGTCGACGTCCGGGCGGCGGCGCCCGAAGCCGCGGACGTAACCCTCGACCTCGACGGCGTCCTTCGCGTAGCCGCTGCGCGGCAACCGTCGCGGCTCCATGTCCTCGGTGAACAGCGCTGGATCCTTGGGCGAGCTGCCGTAGACGGCGGTCGTCGACTTGACGACGAGCTTGCGCACACTCGGCGCCTTCTGGCATGCCGCGAGCAGCTGCATCGTCCCGATGACGTTGATTTCCTTCATCGCGGCGCGGCCGCCGGCCGTCAGCGGGGTCGCGACCACATGCAAGTGCACGACGGTGTCGACGTCGGACTCGGCGATGACCTTCGCGATCATCGGGTTGCGGATGTCGGCGCGGACGAACTGCATCTGGCCGATGTCCGCCGCCGGCGCAGTCGTGTCTACGCCGATGACCTGCTCGATGTCGGAGTCGGCGTCGAGCAGGCTGGCCAGGCGCCCGCCGAGGTAACGGGACACCCCGGTGACGAGGACGCGGCGTGGTCGCACGACGCGTGACTCTACGCCGGGGTGCTCACACCGTGGTCGGCTGCGGCGGCGGGTCCAGGACCCCGATCTTGCGGTCGGTCGCGGGTGCCTCGCGCGCGACACGGCTGAGCACGATCGGGTCGCCACGGTGCGCGCGCAGCGTCTTGGAAGCGTGTCCGAGGTTCACGGCGACGGTGATATGCCGGTAGGAGTCCTCGCACACTGCTATCCGCCCGGGTGGGACTTGCCCGAAGGTCACCGTGAAAGGCACCTGCAGGGCGCGACCACCGACGCGCAGCTCGACGGTGTCGCCAAGCTGTATGCCAGCGGCCTCCAGGTCGGAACGGCGCATGTTGAGCGACAGGTTGCCGAAGTGGTCGACCGAACGGACCTCGCCGTGCACGTGGTCGTCGTCGACGACCGGGTCGCGTAGGTCGATCTGGATCAACGACTGGGGGTCGATCTCCCCGCCGACCTTGGCAAGCTCGACGCCGTTCGCCAGATGAGCGGTGACCGGTGCGAACACGTCGCGACCATGGAAGGTCTTCGAGGGGTTCTTCAGGAAGAGCTCGGTGTTGGTTATCTCGTGGGCACTCGTCACGCCGCCCAGCGCGGGCCAGGCCAGCGATCCGACGCCGTTGTCGGGCCCGACGAGGATCGAGCCGCTACCCGTGAGCACCGCGACACCGCGGCGCCGCGTGCCGACCCCGGGATCGACGATCGCGAGATGTACGCCGACCGGCAGGTACTCCATCGCCGCGGCGAGGGTCGTCGCCCCTTCGGCAACGTCCTGCGGCGCGATCTGGTGGCACACGTCGATGACCCGCGCCTCGGGGGCAATGCGCGCCAGGACGCCGTGACAGACCCCGACGAAGGCATCGTCGAGGCCGTAGTCGGAGAGGAACGTGATCCACGGGTGCGACGTGGACGTCTTCGCTGCTCCGCGCGGCACGGCGGCTACTTCTTCCGCCGTTGCACGCGGGTCTTCTTCAGCAGCTTGCGATGCTTCTTCTTCGCCATCCGCTTACGGCGCTTCTTGATTACCGAGCCCACGTGAGCAACACCTTCGGTACGGCGGGACAGCGACGGGAGCGAAGAATACTCAGCCGGCCGCGACGAAGGCGTCGCGCAGGTAGTCGTGCACGACCTGCTCCGGGACGCGGAACGAGCGGCCGACCCGAACCGCCGTCAACTCCCCCGCGTGCACGAGCCGATAGACGGTCATCTTCGACACGCGCATCAGCGCCGCGACCTCGGCAACGGTGAGGAACCGCACATCGGACAAGCTGCTGGGTTCCATGACCGCCATCCGCGCGCGCCGCCCGACCGGCTTCCCCACCGGCGCGGACAAAAGCGGCGCACGTGCCTGATGTGGTTATAGATCACTACCGTGACGCGTCATAGGGCCGTTCGGCGCAACGTCAGCCGAGCTGGCCCAGCAGGTAGGCCGACACCGGCTCGTAAAGATGCGGCAGCACGTTGTCATCGATCGGCACCGTTGCGGTGATGTGGCCCTCCTGCGCGCCGACGAACAACGCGGGGTCGTTGCAGTCGGCGAAGCACACGACGTCGTAACCCGCTTGCCCGGCGGCGCCGGCCCAGCCGTGGTCAGCGATGACGAGCTGGGCATCGAGTCCGTCCGCAAGCAACCGCTTCATCGGCACGGCGGAGTGCGAATGCTTGAGCTCGCCGCCGCTGGAGAGCATCGCGACACCGTGCACGTAGCGCAGCTCGAAGTTGCCGTCCCCGAAGTCGAAGACCGCGCCGGCGCTCGGTGTCAGCACTTCGCATCCCGCCGCGGCGAGCGCGCCGGCCAAGACCACGTGGATCGCGAACACGCCGGCGGGATGTCCCGTCGCGATGAACACGCGCTCACTCTTGCGCGCCGCGCGGCGCAGCCGCTTGCCCATCTGCGCCAACGCGTCGAGCGTGCGCTCGGGGTCGATGTGGTCGCCGCCGGTCCGGTACGCCGGATCGGGATGCACGCCCACTCGCTCGACCATCACGCGCAGGACTTGCGAGAACGGGTACCCGACGTCAGGCCGCAGCCCGAACCACGACCGCTCGTCGCGGTCGGCGAGGCGGCGCATGGCGCGCAGGTTGTTGTCGCGCGGCGTCGCGATGTCGCCGGCGAGGCGGGCTTCGACGAGGTGCGCGCGCAACTGCGCGCGCGTCGGGGGCGCGCCCGCCAGCGCGGCCGTGAAGTCGACCGTCACGCCGCGGCCATGGGGTCCAGCCCGAGGCTCGGGAAGCACGCCCGCCGGGTCGCGGCGATGGCACGGTCGACGGCGTCGCGCGGATCTCCGTCGCCGCCCGGCCACGACGTCCATAGTGGGATGCCGTCGCGGTCGTGCAACTGCGCCGGCGCGATTTCGTCACTGCGCTCCGCCACGACCGCGTGCCACTCGGCCGGCGTGTCCGCAGTTGTCACGGCAGTGCCGGTCACCTCGGCGAGCGCCAACGTCCAGGCGCGCGGCACGACCTGCACGATCTCGTAGCCGCCACCGCCGAGCACGACCCACCGCCCGCCGCAGAGCTCATGCGCGAGCTCGTGCAAGGACCGATACGCCGCGGCCTGGCCGTCGACCGAGAGCCGTAGGTGGGCGAGCGGGTCGAGTGCGTGCGTGTCGCAGCCGAGCTGCGCGACGAGGATCTCGGGGCGGTAGGCGCGCACAAGCGGCGGCACGACGGCCGCAAACGCGCGCAACCACGCGGCGTCGTCCGTGTGCGGCGGGAGCGCGACGTTGACGCTGGTGCCGTGACCGGCGCCCCTGCCCAGCTCGTCGGGAAAGCCGGTGCCCGGGAAGAGCACCTGACCGGTCTCGTGCAGGCTGACGGTGAGCACCCGCGGGTCGTCGTAGAACGCCGCCTGGACCCCGTCGCCGTGGTGCACGTCGACATCGACGTACGCCACTCGGCTCGCGCCGTTGGCGAGCAACCAGGCGATGCCGACCGCGGGGTCGTCGTAGATGCAGAACCCCGACGCGCGCGCAGTCATCGCGTGGTGCAGCCCACCTGCGAGGTTTACGGCGTGCTGCGCGCGGCCCTCCCAGACCGCCCGGCAGGCGTCGACACTCGCGCCGGTCACGAGGGCTGCGGCCTCGTGCATGCGCGGGAAGATCGGGTTGTCGCCGGGGCCGAGCCCGTAACGCGCCGCGAGCCGGCCGAGGAGGTCATCGGGAGCACGGCGAACCGCGCCGATGTAGTCGCGATCGTGCACCAGCTCCAGCACGTCGTCGCCGGCGCCGCGCGGGGGTGCCACGGTCACCGCGGGGTTGTCGAAGACCCCGCACGCCGCGGCGAGCGCCATCGTGAGCTCGAGCCGCAGCGGCCGCAGTGGATGGGTCGGCCCGAAGTCGTAGCTCGTGAAGACCTCGTCCCAGATGACGAGCGTCGAGTCGCTCACGTGATCACTCTGCCCGCAAGGCAACGACCGGGTCGAGCCGCCCGGCGCGGCGCGCCGGGAACACGCCGAAGAAAACACCAACCGCGGCGGAAACAAGGAAGGCCAGGACTGGGGACCACCACGCGATGACCGCCGGCAGCGGTGACGCCGTCGCAATCAACAGCGCGCCCCCGACGCCGACGGCGATGCCGAGGAGGCCGCCGACCGTGGTGAGGACAACCGCCTCGATGAGGAACTGCAGGAGCACGTCGCGCTGTCGCGCGCCGACTGCTTTGCGCAGGCCGATCTCCCTGGTGCGCTCGCGCACGCTGACCAGCATGATGTTGGAGACGCCCACGCCGCCGACGACGAGACTGATCGCCGCGATCGCGGCGAGCACGAGGGTGAGCAGGCTGAGGATCTTGCCGATCGCGCCGAGGATCTGGGTCTGGGTGAGAGCGGAGAACTTCTGCTCCGGGTAGCGCGCGGAGAGTGCAGCGACGACGCGGTCCCCGAGGGCGTTGATGCCGGTCGTGCTCGGCGCCTTGACGGCCAGCGCGTCGACACGCTCTGTCGCCAGCAGCCGCTGGGCGGCGGTGATCGGGATGTGCACCTCGGCGTCCCGGTCTACGCCGAAGGTCGAGCCGATGCGCTCGAAGACCCCGATCACCCGGAACCGCACGCCCGCAATCGTGAGCTGGCGCCCGACGGGGTCGAGCTCGCCGTAGAGCTTGTCCGCGACCGACGAGCCCAGGACCGCGACGCGGCGACGCGTGTCGATGTCGGTCCGGCGGAGATAGCTGCCGTGCGCAATGGGCCGGTCGAACACGAGCGGCACGTTCTCGTTCGTGCCGTTGACCGTGGAGAACATCGACTGCGTGCCCGCACGGACCGTCTCTCCGCTAGAGAGAGTCGCCGCAACGCGGCGCCGGTCGCCGACGACTCTGCCGACTGCGTCGATGTCCGACAGCTGCAGCCGACTCACCGGCGGCGCATTGCCGAACGACAAGTCGCCGGGCACGACGAGTAGCAGGTTCGAGCCCAGGCCTTCGACCTCGTTGGTCACCTCGTTCTTCGCGCCGGTGCCAATCGCAACGAGCAGAACGACAGCCGCAACGCCGATCACGACGCCGAGCATGGTCAGGGCACTGCGCAACCGGTTCGCGCGCAGCGCTACGAACGCCACCCGCCACGCCTCCGCCAATCTCATTTTCCCGGCTGGGGCCCCAACCCCAGCCTCCTCCGCGCAGCGGGGACCCCAACCCCGCGCGCGGCCGTCTCCCTCACCCGGGTGCGGCGGCGGACGTCGTTCACAATCACCCCGTCGCGCATCTGGACGCGTCGGCGCGCTCGGGCCGCGATGTCGGAGTCGTGCGTCACGACGACGACTGCGACGCCGCGTTCGCGGTTGAGCGATTCCAGGGTTGCCATGACGTCCTCGCCGGTCTGCGAGTCGAGGTTGCCCGTGGGCTCGTCGGCGAGGACGACGAGGGGATCGCCCACCAACGCGCGCGCGATCGCGACCCGCTGCTGCTCGCCACCGGAGAGCTGGCTTGGCCGATGTCCGAGGCGATGTGTCATCCCGACCGCGGCCAGCGCATCCGCGGCGCGCGCGCGACGAGCATTGCCACCGACGCCGCGGTAGACGAGCGGCAGGCCGACGTTGCCCAGCGCCGAGGTCCGCGGCAGCAACGCGAACGACTGGAACACGAATCCGACCGTCATGTTGCGGGCCTGCGCGATCGCGTCGTCGTCCATCGTCGCGACGTCGCGACCGCCGAGTCGCACGGTGCCGTTGGTCGGCCGGTCGAGACCACCGAGCAGGTGCATGAGTGTCGACTTGCCCGACCCCGACGGGCCGGTGACCGCGACGTAGTCCCCCGGGGCAACCACCAGGCTCACGCCCAGCAAGGCGTCAATCGTGACGCTCTCGAGCTTGTAGCTCTTCGTCACGTCGACGGCCTCCAGGACGGGGACCGCCGAAGTGCCTCGCGTCATCCCACGCGCTGACCGGCGCGCACGGAATCCGCGCCATGCACGACGACGCGCTCGCCGACGACCAGCCCGCGGCGGATCTGAACGAGCTCCGCACCTTGCGCCCCGACGGTGACCACGCGACGTACTGCACGCCCGCCGACCACGACCCAGACGGCGTCGCGTGCGCCGTCGCGCACGATCGCCGCGGCCGGGACGGTGACGACGCCGCGCGCGTTGCGCACCTGCAAATCGACCACCGCGCTCATGCCGGGGCGGGGTCGCGGCGCTGCCTCGCCCGTCGACAGCCGGCCGCCGCCGAGGGCGAGCCGCACGCGATAGCTGACACCACCCCGCGCGGACGTCGCCGCCGAAAGGTCAACGGCGTTCACCCGGGCCAAGTACTGCGCGCCCGGGAACGCGTCGAGCTCGGCGCGCGCGGCGACGCCGGGCCGCACCAAGTCGATGTCGGTCTCGTCGACCTCGGCCACGAGTGACAGCGTGGACGTGTCGAACACGGTCGCCACGATGGCTCCGCCGGCAACCGGCACGCCCGGCGCTACCGCACTCGACGCCGTCTGCCCGCCGCCACCGCCCGCGAGCGCGGCGGCCGCCGCGCCTTGTAGCTGCGGCGGCAGCGACCCCACCACGTCGTCGGCTGCTTGCCCCGCGCCACCTTCCGGTGCACCCAGCTGCACGCTGCCCGCGATCGGAGCACGCACGACGAGTGCGTCGACGACCCGCTGCGCGAGGTCGACCGCGGCGCGCGTCTGCACGCGCTGCGCGCCCGCCACCGAGGCCAACGCGCGGCCGGCGCTGCCTAGCCCACGCTCGAGCGCGCGGAGGCGGCGCAACGCCTCCGCCCGGGCGACCTCGTAGCGACGCTCCGCCTCGTCGATCGCCGCATTACCGCGGGCCCGCTCACGCGGGTTGGGGTTGCTGTTGACCGCTGCGCGAGCGGCCGCGAACGCCGCCCGGGCGGCGGCGTCCGACTGCGCCTGGAGGGCGGTCAGCGCATCGAACGTCAGGTTCGGGGGATACACCGTCGCCCGCGCGTCGGCTGCCTGCGCCAGCGCCAGCTGGTGGCGAGCGGACGGCGAGTCGATGCGTAGCAGGCGTGCGTCGCGCGCGACCCGCGAGCCGTCGCGCACATAGACCTCGGCGATCGTGCCAGACGCCGGGGCGCTCAGCCCCACCTCCGCGCGGGCAGTCACGGTGCCCGGCGCGTTGACGACTTCGGTCACGTTCGCGACGCCGACCGTGCCCACCACAACCTGCGGGCCGCGATGCCGGCCACACGCGCCGCCGAGAATGACGACAGCCACGATCAGCGCAGCGGTCGTGCGCCGGAGCGCAAACCGCGGTGCTATCTGCGCGGATTTCGACTGACTCACGGCTCGATCGTAGGAGCGGTGCCGGCGGCCACGCAGATGTCCGGCGACCGCACCGGCTCAGGACTTCGTGGCGAGTGCCCGCAGGAAGAACCCGAGGTTCGCCGGGCGCTCCGCGAGCCGACGCATGAGGTAGCCGTACCACTCGTTGCCGTACGGCACGTAGACGCGCACCCGGTTGCCCCGCGCGGCGAGCCGGCGCTGCTCGTCCGGCCGCACGCCGTACAGCATCTGGAACTCATACGTCGATGGCTCGCGCTCGAAGCGGCGCGCGAGCGTGTCCGCGATGGCGACGAGGCGCGGGTCGTGGGTAGCGATCATCGGATATGCGCCGGACTGCATCAGGCGCAGCAGCAGGCGCACGTAGGCGACATCGACGTCATGCCGGCGCTGGTGCGCAACGCTCGCGGGCTCCTTGTATGCGCCCTTGCACAGCCGAACACGCGCGCCGGAACGGATGAGGTCGTCGACGTCGCCGGGACTGCGCTTGAGGTAGGCCTGGATGACTGCGCCGGTCTGCGGGAAGTCGCGCCGGACCTCAGCCAGCAGCTCAAGAGTGGCGTCGGTGGTCGTGTGGTCCTCGGCGTCGAACGTGACCGTCGTGCCGACGCGGGTCGCCGCTTCGACGACCTGCCGGGCGTTGTCGAGGCAGAGCTCGCGGTCGAGCGCGCGGCCGAGGGCGGAGAGCTTGACGGACACCTCCGCCCGCCCGGTGAGGCCGTCGTCGTCAAGCTGCGCGAGCAGTGACAAGTAGGCCGCGGCCACTGACTTGGCGTGGGCGATCTCCGTCGTGTCCTCGCCGAGGTGGTCGAGGCTGACGAACAGTCCGTCAGTGACCAGGGACAGCGTCGTCGCGGTCGCGTCCGAAACCGTCTCGCCCGCGACGAAGCGCCGGACGATCGGTCGCGACAGCGGCTGGGTGCGGACCAGATGCTCGATGGTCGCGTTCCGCGACGCGGAGAGCAGTGCGCTGCGCAGCACGGCTCAACGCTATCCGGGCGCGCCCGGCGACGCCCTCGCCGCGCCGCGCGCTACGACCCGCTCGGTGCCGGGGTCGAGCCGCCGCCGCCCTGCTGGTTGTTCTGGTTGTTGACGACGACCGGCGGGTTCTGCTGGCCGGGATTGACGACGACCGGGGCTGGGTTGACGGGCGGCGGGTTGACGACCGTCGTTGACGTCGGGTTCGTCGAGACGACTGGCGCCGGCGTGTCGTTGTCGCTGTTGGAGTAGAGCCAGATGCCGCCGAGGACGAGCAGCAGCAACAGCAGCGCGCCGACGATCGGCCAGGTCCAGTCGGTCTCCTCGGCGACGACCGGCGTACCGGGGACGTACTCCTCTTCGATGACGCGGCGAGCCATCGTGCACCTCCGCCGAACGCGCGAACGGCGCTCGTTGCTGACAGAACGTGCCCGGGGGCTCATCGCGTGAAACCGCCACGCACCGTGGGCCGGAGCAATCAACCCAGGTCGAAACCTGTACGGCGCGCTTCACGCTCGATGATCCGCACCCACTCCGGATGGTCCAACGCCTTCGCAGCCGTGCGCAGTGCGGCGACGCCGTCAGCGAAGCGCGCGGTCGGCGTGAGCAGCTCGTGCGACGTCAGCACGAGGCGAGTGGCGTTGTCGCTGCGTGACGCGGCGGTTTTGCCCAGGCCGGCACGCACGCGCCACAGGAACGTCGACCACATCTCGCCATCCGCATGGACTTCGTTCATTACGTCCTTCGGATAGTGCTTCTTGCTGTCGGTGCGCCGGATGCACGTTGGGTTCGACGTGCTGTAGGTCGTCGAGTCCCACTCCATCAGGCAGACGTCTTGGAACCCTCGGCTGATCGAGCGCGCGTAGTAGTTCGCCGCGAGCCAGTCGCCAAACCCTTCGCCCATCGAGCCGCCCTCCTCGGTCTCCCCAAAGCCAGGGACCTGGGCGTCCTGCACCGCGTGGCCGTACTCGTGGACGATGACCTCCGCGTCCTCACCGTCGTCGACGCCGCCGGTGCCGAGAACCATGATGTCGTTGCCGGGTTGGTAGAAGCTGTTGTCATAGCCCTCGATGCGTGTCGCCACGATGTCCTGTGGCTCCGCGTTTGCCGCGGCCGCACCGCGGAAGCCCAGGCTCTGGAAGTAGCGCTGCACGCGGTCGAGGTGGCCGTAGGCCATGAGGCCTTCGAAGCGCGGGTCGCCGCGCGTGATGTCGAACGCCGGCTGGCCCGTCGTGAAGTAGCCCGGCGCGATGACGTTGACCCACGGACCGGCGAGCCGACCCTGCTGCAGCGCGCCGGCATCGAGCCCGTGCAGGGCTACGACGGTGCGCGCCGACGTGAGCCGCGGGTCATCGAGATCCGCGTCCGCTGACTGGTTCGTCTCGAGCGGCTGGCGCAGCGACGGGTCGCGCAGTCGCACGATCGGGTTCGGGTCGAAGATCTTCGCGCTGCCCTCGACGTAGCGGTTGACGTCGGCGACGGTGATGACGTGCCCGTCAACGGCCGCGACGTCGACCCGCGCGCTCACCGCGGGACGCGCGGCAACGACGGACACGCGCCAGGTGTCCACCAGCACGCCGCTGCGGTCGACGAGCGCGCGCGTCGCAGCAGGCGCCACGAGCAGGCGCAGCACCCCCAGCTGATCGACCGCGGCCTTGACCGCCGTTGCCGCCGGCACCGGGTGCGGCGTTGGCCGGCCGACGGCGTCTGTTGGGCGCGCCTCGACTTGGACAACGCGCCCGCCGATGACGTGGACGGCCGCGGACGTGCCCGCGACGGGCACATCACCGACGTATTGCCGACCGCGCACGTGTCGCCCAATAAGGGAGGTGCGAACAGACTCGAAGCGGAAGTCCGCCGCACGCACGCCGAGCCGGTGGGCGGCGCGGCGCAGCGCGCTTCTCGCCACGGCGAACGGATCTCCGCCGCCCGCTGGTCCGAGATCTCCGCGCAGGACGCCCGCGTTGAGGCTGTCGACGTGTAGCGCTCGCCCGGGAGCGGCGGCGGCGGGGAGCGCGGTGGCGGTGATGGCCAGGACGGCAAGGACGAAGGTCCGACGGCACATGCGCTGACTACGTGTCATGGTGCGCCCTTTCGTGGACGGGTCATCGCCTCCTGCGAACTACCCACGGCTGGGCCGTCGGGCTGGCGGGGTCGCCGCGGCGTAGAAGTCGTCGTCGGGCGCCTCCGTTGCGCGAGGGTGTCGCCACGCCGCGTCCTCGTCGCTCGTCATTGCGGGCGCAGCCAGGTGCAGCCGCGCGAAGGCGAGTGCCTCGGCGAGGTCCTCCTCCCGGTCGGCGTGTGTCTCCGCGCGACGGGTGTTGACCTCCACGACGACAGCACCGTCGTAGCCGCGCTCCGCAAGCTGCTCGAGGACATCGCCGCACGGCTGCGTGCCTCGCCCGGGCACGAGGTGCTCGTCTCGTGCGGTGCCGAGCCCATCCGCGAGGTGCAGGTGCGTCAACCGGTCGTCGAGCTCGTCGACGAGCGCGAGCGCGTCGCTGCGCGACACCGACGTGTGCGACAGGTCGAGCGTGCAGTGCCGATAGTCGTGATCGCTGGACCACCCCGGCGCATAGGGCACGACCTCGCGGCCGCCAGCCCGTAGCGGGAACATGTTCTCTACGGCGAAGCGCACGTCGGTCTCGCCGGCCATCCGCTCGATGCCGGTCACGAACTCGCGGGCGTAGTCACGCTGCCAACGGAACGGTGGGTGCACGACCACTGTCTGCGCGCCCAGTCGGGTTGCCGCGTTGCGCGCGCGCTCGAGCTTCGCCCACGGGTCTGCGCCCCATACCCGTTGGGTGATGAGCAGGCACGGCGCGTGGATCGCCAGCACCGGAACCTGGTGATAGTCGGAGAGCCCGCGCAATGCGTCGATGTCCTGGCTGACGGGGTCGGTCCAGACCATGACCTCTAGTCCGTCGTAGCCGAGCCGGGCGGCGACCTCGAACGCGGCGGCCGTGCTCTCGGGGTAGGTCGACGCGGTCGACAGAGCGACCTTCGCCTCCGCCACACGCGCGGAAAGACCGCCGGTCACGCCACCTCCCCGTCCCGATGCGAGGGTACGGACTGCGTAGGCTCGCACGTCTGGCCGTACGGAAGGACGACGCGATCAATGGCGAGCAACGCCGGGTTGGACTTCGCCCGCGAGTGGGTCACCTTCACCGACCCGGCGGACCCCGAGCACGTCTTCCGCTGTGACCTGACGTGGTTGCTGTCCAGCTGGACGTGCATCTTCGGCAGCGGCTGCCGGGGCATCGTCGAAGGCCGCCCGGACGACGGCTGCTGCTCGCACGGCGCGTTCTTCTCCGACCACGATGACGAGGTGCGGGTGCGCACCGCGGCGACGCAGCTCACCGATGAGGACTGGCAGCTGCGCCCTTTCGGCCGCCGCAGCATCGCCGAACTCGACGAGGACGACGGCCGGCGGCGCACCAAGGTCGTCGACGGTGCGTGCATCTTCTTGAACCGTCCCGGGTTCGCCGGCGGTATCGGCTGCGCGCTGCACCGGATGGCGTTGCGCACCGGACAGCACCCGGTCGAGACGAAGCCCGACGTCTGTTGGCAGCTGCCCGTGCACCGCGCGATCGACGAGGAGGAACGTCTCGACGAGACGTCGGTGACGATCACGACGATCGGCGAGTTCGACCGGCGTAAGTGGGGCCCGGGCGGTCACGACCTGCACTGGTGGTGCACGGAAACCTCCGAGGCGCACGTCGGCCGGGAGCCGCTCTACCGCAGCTATGCGGTTGAGCTCACCGAGATGATGGGCGCGGACGCCTACGCCGAGCTCGCGCGCCACTGCGACGCGCGGATCGGTCAGCCGCGCAGCACACCGCATCCCGCTGACCCGGTGCTGCTGCCGACGCCGCGGCGGCGTGGCACGAGATGACGACACTCGTCCTGCTCCGCCACGGCGAGAGCGTCTGGAACGAGCAGAACCTCTTTACCGGCTGGTACGACGTCGACCTCACCGCGAAGGGCGAGGCAGAGGCACGTCGCGGCGGTCAGCTACTGCGCGACGCGGGCATCGACGTAGACGTGGTGCACACATCGGTGCTGACGCGCGCGACGCGCTCCGCGACTATCGCGCTCGACGAGGCCGGGCGCAGCTGGGTGCCGGTGCGCCGGTCGTGGCGTCTCAACGAGCGCCACTACGGCGCGCTGCAGGGACTCGACAAGAGCGCAACGCGCGAGAAGTTCGGCGACGAGCAGTTCACGCTGTGGCGCCGCTCCTACGACGTCCCACCGCCGCCGGTCGCGCTCGATGACGAGCGGCACCCGCGCTTCGACGTGCGCTACGCCGAGCTCGCGCCCGACGTGCTCCCCGCGACGGAGTGCCTCAGGGACGTCGTCGTCCGGCTGCTGCCCTATTGGTACGACGCGATCGTGCCCGACCTGCGCGCCGGCAAGGTCGTGTTGGTCGTCGCGCACGGCAACAGCCTTCGGGCGCTGGTGAAGCACCTCGAGGGGATCACGGACGACGCGATCGTCGGCGTCAACATCCCGACCGGAATCCCGTTGCGCTACGAGCTCGACGACGAGCTGTCTCCCGTGGATGGCGTCGGCGAGTACCTCGACCCCGAGGCCGCAGCTGCCGCGGCAGCTGCCGTCGCAGCGCAAGGCGAGCGCTAGCTGCGCCCAGTCGCGGAACCTATTGCGGTCGAACCTGGGTCAACACGATGTTGCTCGTCCGTCCGCTGTCGATCGTCGCGTAGTAGCGGTAGTCGGCGTCAGCGATATACGTCGTCTGGTAGACCAGGCCGGTCCCGACCAGGCTGCGTCTGCGGAGCGTGTAGCCGCTCGTACCGGCGCGGTGGAACCAGACGCTCACGGTGTCTGTGGCGCGCGCGCGCACGGCGACGGCCACCGACGTCCCGCGCGCGGCGGTGGCAGGGCCGCTCATCAGCGGTCGAACCACGATGGGGTGGATCTCCGAGTCACACTGCGCGGTCGACGCGAAGACGGCGTAGTCGTCATTGGCGACATACGAGGTGTCGACCCGTCCGGCGGCGTCCGCCTGCAGCTCGCGTCGGACGCTGAAGCGCGCACTGCCCGTCATCCCGCGGAACAACACGTGAACTGCTGTCGACGGGGTTGTTGTGATCGACAACGGCACCGCTCGGCTGTAGAGCGCGGAGGTTGGCGACGTGACCGACACCGCACCCGCGCACGGGCCGGTCGTTTGTAGCAGGTACGCAGTCTCGCGCTCTGCTGTAGAGATGACTGGACCGGAGGTCGCGTCCGCTCGGAAGCCGTAATGCGTCGTGACGAGCGGGTGCTGCGTGAACGACACGTTGCCGCTCGCATCTGTCGTGCCAGTCGCGACCAGCTGCCAGTCAGGCTCGTCACGCTGCCGCGCCAGCAGCTGCACGTCGTGCGGCGGCTCGCTTGGCTGAGGGCAATCGAACTGGCCAACGTGCACCTGCACCACGACAGCGTCCCCCGGCGCCTGCGGCATTTCGGGAGCGACGTCCTCCCACTCCACGGACGGTGTCTGGCAGGGAGTCTGCTGCGGTGTGGGAGTCGCCTCAGCGGTTGCCCCCGTCGAAGCCGCGGATACTCGAGCGGAGCCGTGGGGCAACGCGGTCGCGAGCACAGCCGCTGATACGCCGAGCCCGAGCATCGTCAGCCGGCGGGGGTCAGGTGCCATTCGGTTACGCCCTTCTGGACCGCATCCACGCGCCTTCGCTGTGGAGTCACTGATTGAGACGCAACTGGGCCATCTGCGTCGCGTTGTAGGAGTAGTAAGGGTCGCGTCGGCGGCATCCGGCATCAGTCTGGGAGTCATCATCAAGCCATTGCTCAACCGATGGCTGGCCGCCGTTGCGTTGCTGGTCGTCGCGCAGGCGCTGGCGGCATCCAACGTGTCCGCGCACGCCCTACTGCCGACGACACAGCCCGTTGGCGCGCCGACGGCGGACCCCACGCCTTCTCCGTCGCCACCCGCGGGAGAGAACACCTACGGGGACTTCGTAGCGACGGCGCCGGAGCGCGCTTTCGACACGCGGGTCGGCTTGCGCTCGCCCAGTGCACCACTCATGGACGGCGCGTCCATGGACGTGGCCCTTGGTGGCGCGGCGGGTGTACCGCCAACCGGAGTCTCCGCCGTTGCCGTGAACGTGACCGTCGTACCAACACCGTCACGGGCTGGTTACCTGTCGGTCTATCCGGCGGGCACGCCACGGCCATCCGCGTCGAGCGTCAACTACAGCGGTTCGACGATTGCGCACCTGGTCGTGGCTCGTGTCAGCGAATCGGGGTCGATCTCGATCGTCAACGCGGGTGGCACCGTCCACGTCATCGGCGACGTCGTGGGGCACTTCCTAGTGGAACCGTCGACTCAGGCAGGTCGGTCAGAGCAGGTGCCCCCGGAACGCGTGCTCGATACACGTCGTGCGGGGTCGTCTCTCGAAGCAATGCGGCCTGGCGAGACACGAGCGATTAGCACCGGCTACGCGGGCATGGCGCTGGCACTCAACGTCACAGCAGTGCCAGTGAGCAGGTCCACGGGGCACCTAACCGTGTCGAACGCCGCGGGCGCGCGGGCCTCCGTATCGACGCTCAACTATTCCGGACGTGTCGTTGCGAACGCGGCCATCACCGCGATTGACGCGGATGGAAACTTCACGCTGTTCAACGCGGCCGGCACCACGCACGTCGTGGTGGACGTCACATTCGTTTTCAGGGTCGGGCCGTTTTGGCACCAGCCGCAGATGTTGTTCCGTCCGGTAGCACCTCGACGAGTTCTCGACACTCGAAGCGGCGTCGGCGCGCCGCCCCGGCCC
>JBHELW010000094.1:0-5034 GCA_046262915.1 Mycobacteriales bacterium
CGGTTCGACCCGCCGTCGCGGCGCTACGCCGTGGGTGCCGCCTATCTGCGCGGGCAGGGCCAGGGTCGGGTGCGCACGATCCACGGGCTCGCCGAGCTGCAGCGCGAGCTCGGTCATCTCGTCGTCGAGGCACGGTTGCCGACGGAGGGCGCATCGCCGTCGTCTAGTTACGAGGGTGACGGTTACGTGATCGTGCGCGACCCCGACACCTCGGTGGTGGAGTGGGCGCTGTCCCGCGTCGTGTCTGTGGCGCGCGTCGAGCTGGGCTAGGAGCGGCCGATGAACGTGCTGATGATCTCGCCCGGCTTCCCGGTGGAGATGTCTTACTTCGCCCGCGGTCTCGCGCAGAGCGGCGCGCGCGTCATCGGAGTCTCGGACCAGATGCCCGAGCAGATGCCCGACGCGGCACGCGAGAGCGTCGCCTACCACATCCGCGTGCCGGGCTACGGCGACGAGGACGCCGTCGTGCGCGAGGTGGTGCAGAACGCACAGCGGATCGGCATCGACCAGGTCGAGTGCCTGTGGGAGCCGTTCATGCTTCTCGCCGCGCGCATCCGCGAGGCGCTGGGCATCCCGGGCATGACCGTTGCCGAGACGCTGCCGTTCCGCGACAAGGAGGTCATGAAGCAGGTGCTCGACGCGGCGGGCATCCGCACACCGCGGCATGCGAGCACGAAGACTGCCGCGGGTGTGCGCACGGCCGCCGAGCAGATCGGCTACCCGCTGATCGTCAAGCCGATCGCCGGTGCCGGCTCCGCCGACACGCACCGCGTCGACAGCCCGCGTGAGCTCGACCATGTGCTGCCCGCCGTACGCCACGTGCAGCAGGTGAGCGTCGAGGAGTTCATCGACGGCGAGGAGTTCACGTTCGACACGATCTGCGCCGCCGGCGAGATCCTCTTCTACAACATCTGCTGGTACCGCCCGCGGCCGCTGCTGACGCGGACCAACGAGTGGATGAGTCCCATCGCGATCGCGCTGCGCAACCCCGACGCGGCTGACCTGCAGGGCGGCGTGCAGATGGGCTTCGACGTGATCCGCGCGATGAACTTCCAGTCGGGGTTCACGCACATGGAGTGGTTCCGCAAGCCCGATGGCGAGGTTGTGTTCGGCGAGATCGGCGCGCGCCCGCCGGGTGCACGCACGGTCGACCTGATGAGCTTCACCGCCGACGTCGACCTCTTCGCGGAGTGGGCGAATGCGGTGGTGCACGGTCGGTTGAGTGCGCCAGTCGAGAAGCTCTTCAACGCCGCATCCATCTTCAAGCGGGCGCAGGGGCAGGGCCGCATCAGGCACATCGAGGGACTGGGCCGGCTGATGGCGGAGTACGGCGAGCATGTCGTCGCCGTCGACCTGTTGCCGCTCGGCGCGCCGCGGCGCAACTGGAAGCAGACGCTGATCTCCGACGGCATGGTCGTCGTCCGCCACCCCGACCTGGGCGCGACCGTCGAGATCGCGGACCGGTTCGCGACCGACCTGCAGCTTTACGCGGCGTGAGGACCGCAAACGGCGTGACTGTGACCAAGCCCACGTTGGGCGGCAGCACCCGCGGGTGATAACTCCGTTGCGGCAGCAGGACGGAGACAGCGGTGGTTGACACGCGCGAGTACGTCGCAGCGCTTGACGAGACGTTCCAGTCGCTGATCGATGTGGCCGAATCGCTGGGCGACGACGACTGGCCGCGACCCACGGGCTGTCCCGGCTGGACGGTGCAGGACACCCTCGCGCATGTCGTCGCTCTCGAGTCCGCCCTCGTCGGCGACCCGCCAGTCGAGCACGAGCTCACAGAGTTTCCGCCCTACGTGCGCGACGAGTTCGGCCGCTTCATGGAGGTCGGCGTCGATGCGCGCCGCGGCCTCGCGCCCGACAAGCTGCTCGCCGAGATGCACGACGTGCTGGGCCGTCGTCGGGCCCAACTCGCGGGGCTCGACGACACGGCGCTCGAGGGCGAGACCAGCGGGCCGACGGGGTCCACCGGCGCGTACCGCCGGGTGCTGCGAATCCGGCTCTTCGACGTGTGGGCGCATGAGCAGGACATCCGCCGCGCGACTCGGCGCGCCGGGCACCTCACCGGCCGCACCCCGCACCTGGTCCTGGAGACGATCTTCTTCCAGCTGGGCCGCACCCTGGGCAAGGCGGCGCCCGCGCCGTCGGGAACGACGCTCGACGTCGTCATCACCGACCCCGAGCCGATGCGCCGCCGGCTGAGTTACGGCGACGACGCCGCGGTCACTGTCAGCGAGGCCGCGGAATCCGGCGAAGACGCAGACGCCGGCGAAGCGACCGCCACCATCACAACGGATCTGTCGAGCTTCACCGCGCTGGCCTGCGGCCGCGCGGACGCCCCGACCTTCGACTCGTCCGCCCTGCACATCTCGGGCGACCGCGACCTCGTGGCGCGCGTGCTCCCGGCCCTCGGCATCACGCCGTAGCGCTGATCCCGCGTGCGGGAGCTCGACCGTCCGCGTAGCGTGCGCGGAAACTCCGGGTTGCCATGGCGTCGCGCAGTTTCCGACGAAGGCGACCTGCGCGCTACGCCGAAGGATCCGACCGGTGCCAGCGACTACTCAGCGCACACCAACCTCCAAGCGCGTCGTGCCGCGCTGTTCGGGGCAGGACAGCGTTGACTTACCTGGAAGTAACACCGCACCCCCGGCCACAGGAGTTGTCCGTGCCCACGTCTCGTCTGCTTCGCCGCTGGCCGCGAGTCGCGACCGTCCTCGCCCTCGTGGTCACGGGTCTCGCCGTCCCGCGGGCCCAGGCCGCGTCACCAACCGGCTACGTCACGTTGAGCGACGGCACGAGCATCGCGGTCGCGCTGTTCTTCCCGAAGGGCTACAAGCCCGGCCAGCGGCTGCCGGCGATCTTCGAGATGGCTGGCTACGAGAACGGGTCGGCCCAGGGCAGGACCATCCTCGGCGAGCTCGCGGACCAGACCGGGATCAAGCAGATCCCACTGCAGGACGACAGCCGGCAGCTGACGACGCCGTTCACGGACGCGGGCTACATCGTGATGCACGCGAGCGTCCGTGGCACAGGCTGCTCCGGCGGCCAGTTCGACCTCTTCAGCTGGCGCAGCGCACTCGACGGCAACGAGCTGATCGAGTGGATGGCGCGGCAGAAATGGTCCAACGGAAAGGTCGCGATCATGGGCCACTCATACAGCGGCATTACCGGTTTCATGGTGGCCGCGACGCGCCCCAAGCATCTGGTCGCCGCGACGGTGTCCGGCCTCATCGATGACGTCTACCGCGGCCTGTCATGGCCCGGCGGGATCGAGAACGGCGGGTTCCCGGTCCTGTGGACCTACGGCGTGCGCCCGGTGTACGACGTCGCTGGGGGCACCGGCCAGGGACTGCTGCGGACGCAGAACCCGCAGTGCGCGCGCAACGTTGCGGAGCACCGACCCGCGCAGCCGACAGATGAGCCGCTGCTCAACGGCGTCGACGGCAGCGACAGCCAGTGGTTCCGCTCGCACTCGCTGCTGGAGTACGTCGACCGCATCGACGTGCCGATGCACATCTGGGAGGGCTGGCAGGACGAGCAAACCGGGCCACGCGGCCCGGCGCACCTGTGGGAGTCGCTGTCCGGCGTACCGAAGCGCTTCCTTGGCAGCAACTCCAACCACACGTCGTACGAGGACGTTCCTTACATCGTCCGCGACCGCGTCGCGTGGATCGACCACTGGATGGGGCGCGCGAACCACGGCTTCGGCACCTTCGTCCGCGGCCGGCGCGGGCAGCAGGTCAGCTCCACGGTTGAAACGCTGTTCGAGGTGAAGCCGGGCGCGAAGCCGGGGACGTGGGTTCCGAACGGCGTGAAGCGCAGCCGGACCTGGCCGCTGGAGGACACGCGCTGGACGGACCTTTTCCTCGGCACGGAGCGCGCCCTGGTCGGCGCGCCGACGCGCGGCCCGGGCGGCAGCGACACCTACTTCTCCGGCAGCCAGCGGCAGTCGTGGCAGAACAGCACCGGCGAGACGGCCGGGCATGAGTTCTCCACGCCGGACGGACCTGACCAGCTGCGCTACACCACCGCGCCGCTGCGTGCGAACCTCGCGGTTTCGGGGCCGATCACCGCGAACCTGTGGTTGTCGAGCTCCGCGCCGGACACCGAGATGTTCGTCCAGGTGATCGACGTCGCGCCGGACGGCAGTCGCAGCTACCTGCAGCGCGGGATGCTCAAGGCGTCGCACCGGGCGTGGGTTCCGGCGTTCTCCGACTACACGCCGGCCGGCCACCTGTACCGCCCGTGGCGGCCGCACACAAACCCGCAGCCCGTTACGCCGGGCACGGCCACCGAGTACCTCATCGAGATCTGGCCGCTCGGCCACATCTTCCGGGCGGGCCACGAGGTGCAGATCGAGATCGAGGCGCCACCGGCGAGCGACAACTACTACAACTACATCCCGCACACGCCCGCTGCCATCAACACCGTCTACCACGACGAGACGCACCGCTCGCGCATCACGCTCCCGGTCGTGTCACTTGCGGGCGTGAAGCTCGGGCGCGAGGTGCCATGCGGCCAGCAGCTCAAGGTCCGCTGCATCGCGCCCTAACCGCAACCTGGTCAAGTCCAGACCGGCTGTAGCCGGTCGCAATGCGGCCGCGTCGCCGCATGAGGCGGGAACGGACCAGCGAGGCGCGGTGTTGGATGTGGTGACGCCCGTCCGACCCGAGGTGAGCTGATGTTGTTCACGCACGACAAGACGACGATGGTCGAGCCCGACCACGCGCTGGCCGGCCGCGACGAGCCGCTGCCGGTGCCCGACAAGCACTTCGTGCTCGGCACACCGCTGCGCCCGCCCTACCCGGACGGGCTGGAGATCGCGGTCTTCGGCCTCGGCTGCTTCTGGGGCGCGGAGCGGAAGTTCTGGGAGACCGACGGGGTCTACACCACCGCGGCGGGCTACGCCGGCGGCTACACGCGCAACCCGACGTACGAAGAGGTGTGCGCCAACCGCACCGGTCACACCGAGGTCGTGCAGGTCGTCTTCGACCCGGCGAAGGTGAGCTACGACGAGCTGCTGCGGCT
>JBHELW010000095.1:0-2229 GCA_046262915.1 Mycobacteriales bacterium
GCCGAGCAGGTCGAGCAGGACTTCGTCGCGTCGACCGGTGTCGAGCTCGTCCACGTCAAGGCCGCCGATCGCTTCGCGGCGGCGCTCTCCGGCGTAACGGACCCGGAGGAGAAGCGCAAGACGATCGGCCGCGAGTTCATCCGCGTCTTCGAGGAGGCCGCGCGCGACCTGCAGGCGCGCCCGGGTGGTGAGCAGATCGACTTCCTCGTGCAGGGCACGCTCTACCCCGATGTCATCGAGTCGGGCTCGCCGACCGCGGCGAAGATCAAGAGCCACCACAACGTCGGGGGGTTGCCCGACGACCTGCAGTTCGCACTCGTCGAGCCATTGCGGCACCTGTTCAAAGACGAGGTGCGCCGGGTGGGCGAAGAGCTCGGCCTGCCCGAGGAGATCGTCTGGCGCCAGCCGTTCCCCGGGCCCGGGCTCGCGGTGCGCATCCTCGGCGAGGTGACGGCAGACCGGCTGCACACGTTGCGCGAGGCGGACGCGGTCGTCCGCGAGGAGATCCGCAAGGCGGGTCTCGACCGCGAGATCTGGCAGGCGTTCGCCGTGCTGCTCGCCGACGTGCGCTCGGTGGGAGTGCAGGGCGACGAGCGCACCTACGGCCATCCGCTCGCCATCCGCGCCGTGACGAGTGACGACGCGATGACCGCGGACTGGGCCCGGCTGCCCTACGACCTGCTCGAGCGCCTCTCGACGCGCGTCATCAACGAGGTGCCAGGCATCAACCGCGTCGTCTACGACGTGACGAGCAAGCCCCCCGGCACGATCGAGTGGGAGTAGCCCTCACCAGAGGAGCATCGCGAGCAGAAGCAAGAGTGCGACCCACAGTGCCGGGTCGCCGAACGCGGTCATGTCGAGCCAGGTCGACGCCCGACGCGGGGGGCGCTGCGGGACTTCAGGCCGCCCTGTGAGCGGGTCTAGGCCGGCGCGCCGCAGGCTTTCCTGCCGCGCCGTTTCGAGCTGGCGGGAGAGATTTTCGGGCTCGTTCGTCACATCGGCGAGATCGGCGCTTTCGCTCGTCGGCTTCAGTCGACTCGACGGTTCCCGCGGAGGTGTCCGCCCGCGCGAGGGCAGGAACGGTTGGGCGTTGGTAGAACAAAGGCCTGACCGTGGTTTACGTCATCGGGGAGCGCAGCTAATGAAGAGTCGTCGGATCCGTCCGATTGCCTTGGCGGTTGTCGCGGTGGCGTCCGCCGCCTTGGCGCTGTCGAGCCTGGCACCGTCGGTGAGCGCCACCCGCACGCGCGCCCAGGCATTGCGCGGAACCGTGCCCGCCGGCCTGAACCGCCATAGCGAAGCCGAGCCCGAGGCAACGCTTCCGGACGTCTCGATTGCCGACCGCGACACGGTCGCCGACCAGGTGCGCTATGCGAAGCAGGCGCGGGCGCTGCCGGTCGCCGCGAAGTCTCTCAAGTGGCGCAACGTCGGCCCGCTTGGCCAGGACGACCCGCCGGACTACCCGACGGGCCCGATCCGGTTCACGCGCGCCGCCGGCATGGGTGTGGCGATCGCCGCCGACCCGCGCGACAAGAGCGGCAACACGGTCTACATGGGCAACATGGGCGGCTTGTGGCAGAGCCGCGACGCCGGCGCGCACTGGAAGCCGCTCGGCGACCGCTACTTCCTCAACTCCCCGGTCGGCGCGGTTGCCGTCGACCCCCGCCGCCCTAACGACATATACGTCGGGACCGGCGTGAGCTACCTCACGATCTCCGGCGACGCCCCCGGCACTGGCGTCTATGTCAGCCACAACGGCGGGAAGACGTTCAGCCGGCCCACGAAGAACACCAAGGGCTACGGCACGAACGTCATCACCGTGACGCCGAGCGGAGTGCTCGTCGGCACGACCAACGGGCTCTACGTTTCGACCAACCGCGGCGGCGCGTTCAAGCGCGTCGCGCTGCCGAACAACCTCACCCACACCGCGCCGGCCAAGGGCGCCTACGCCAACTGGATCAGCGCAGCGGTCTTCGAGCCGCGCCACCCCGAGGTCATTACGGTCGCCGTCGGCCTGCCATACGGGAAGCGGATCGGCAAGGACGGCAAGTCGTTGAGCCCCGACGGCCAGCCGCTCTCGCCCGGTAACGGGCTCTACCGCTCGGCGCGCGGCGCCACCGGGCGCTTCGCCTACATGGCTGGCACCGAGCAGCTCACGCACCCCGCGGCTTCGAACGACCCGGTCGGACGCACCATGCTGACCTACGGTCCCTACAACGGTGACGCCCC
>JBHELW010000096.1:0-1055 GCA_046262915.1 Mycobacteriales bacterium
ACCCGCGTTCTCTGCTGGGCCGGCTCGCCGCTCTCTAGGTCCTCCAGCAGGTCTGACAAGCGGATAACGCGCGCATCGGGCACGATCCGAAATTACGAGCTCAGCGGCCGGGGTCGGTCGTGCCACGCGAGAAGGTGCTCAGCCAACGCGGCCGCCCGTTGTTGCCGGAGAGGACGGCCAGAGCTTCGGTGTCGGGCCCCGTGTAGTGGATCAGCACGTCCCCATACCGATCACCATTGAGCGGTGCGGCCTCGACACTCGCGAGATAGTTCAGCTTCGTCGACAACCTCAGTTGCGTCGTCCAGCGGACCACGCCGGTTCGACCGTTGTACCCGAGGACGGTGGAACTCCCGCGTCGCGGGACCGACACCGACGCGGAATCCGCGCCGCGCTCGTCCAGTGCTACCGCAAAGAGGTGGTCGCCGGCCGCGGTCGCGGCCGGGCGACCTGTCCGGCCATCGACCACGAGATGGGCGATGCGCTGCGCGTGTGGCCGGGCGATTGGCGTGGAGCTGACCAGATCGGCGACACCGTCGCCGGTGATGTCGGCGGCTGTGACAGTTGCCTGTTGGACGATCTCCGCGGCAGATTTCGCCGGGCGATCCCGAGTCGACCAGCGCAGCCGACCTTGGCCGTCGTACATCTCAAGCTCAGTCGTGTACCCGCGGGTCGGGTGCCACGGAAAGCGCGCGCTGGCGATCTCGCTGCGGTGGTCCCCGTCGAGGTCGCCCAGCGCCCGCGCAAAGGCGGCATTGCGGTTGATCACTCGCCGACCGGTCGCGCCGTCGAGCACCGAGAGATGGCCATCTGGGAAGCCTCGCGGTGCGGCGATGGCCGCGCCCGGACCGGAGATGACGTAGTCGCCGATCGAGCGCGTGACGATGAGCAGGTCACGCCGTCCGTCGCCGGTGACATCGCCGGCGGGCTCCAGCTGCGTCATCACCAGGCCGTCGAGCCGCTCGTCCCGCCAGAGCGGAGTGCCATCAACACCGTCCAGCACGTGCAGCACGCCGTACGTGGCAGCGCGGTAGTCAGGCGCTTCGATCAGCCCCAGC
>JBHELW010000097.1:0-1976 GCA_046262915.1 Mycobacteriales bacterium
TTCCGCTCGGTCGTCGTGCCGCTCAAGGCGGCGGTGATGAACCTGCTCTCGATCGGTGCGGCCTACGGCTTCGTCGTCGCGGTCTTCCAGTGGGGCTGGCTGAAGAACGTGTTCGGCATCACCCAGCCCGGTCCGATCGAGTCCTGGGTGCCGATGATGCTGTTCGCGATCCTCTTCGGCCTGTCCATGGACTACGAGGTGTTCCTGCTGTCCCGGGTGCGCGAGGAGTACGACCGCAACGGCGGCAACAACGGCCTCGCCGTGGCCGACGGGCTCGCCACTACCGCGCGGGTGATCACCGCCGCGGCGCTGATCATGATCTGCGTCTTCGCATCGTTCGCCTTCGGCGGCGTGCGCGCCCTGAAGCTGATGGGCCTCGGGCTCGCGGTCGCGATCCTCGTGGACGCGACGATCGTCCGCATGGTGCTGGTGCCGGCGACGATGGAGCTGCTCGGCGACGCGAACTGGTGGCTGCCCCGCTGGCTCGACCGCATCCTGCCGCGGGTGACCGTCGAGACAACGGAGCCGCCCGACCCAGGCGCGTTCCTCCCCGAGCCGGTGGTGTCCGGAGTAGACGACTAGCCGAAGCCCGCACGCTCGCCGGGCGCGCCACTTACTCTGATCACCTGGCCCGCCCGCGAGGAGGATCCGTGGCACGTCGCACCACTCGAAACGGGCGCGCCCGGACCGTCGACCTCGACGGACTCGTCGAGTCGTTCCAGCGCATCCGCGACAGCATCGAGCGGGTGATCGAGGGCAAGTCCGACGCCGTCCGGCTGGCCCTCGTCGTACTCCTCGCCGAAGGTCATCTGCTGATCGAGGACGTGCCCGGGGTCGGCAAGACGATGCTCGCGAAAGCCCTGGCGCGCTCCATCGACTGCTCGGTACGCCGGATCCAGTTCACCCCTGACCTGCTGCCCAGCGACGTGACGGGCGTCAGCGTCTTCAACCAGGAGATGCGCGACTTCGAGTTCAAGCCCGGCGCGGTTTTCGCGAACATCGTCGTCGGCGACGAGATCAACCGCGCGTCGCCGAAGACACAGTCGGCGATGCTCGAGTGCATGGAGGAGCGGCAGGTCACCGTCGACGGGATCACCTACGAGCTGGCCGCGCCGTTCATGGTCATCGCGACGCAGAACCCGATCGAGATGGAGGGCACCTATCCCCTGCCCGAGGCGCAGCGCGACCGCTTCACCGCCCGGCTGTCGATGGGCTACCCCGCGACGGCCGCGGAGCTGGAGATGCTCGACACGCATGGCGTCACTTCACCGCTCGACCAGCTGGACCCCGTCGCGGACGCTTCCGAAGTCGTCGCCATGATCAACGCGGTGCGCGCCATCCACGTCGCCGACGGCGTGAAGCAGTACGTCGTGGACCTCGCGACCGCGACCCGCACGCACCCGGAGCTGCGCCTCGGGGCGTCGCCGCGCGCGGCACTGCACCTGCTGCGCGCCGCGCGCGCGTACGCCGCGACGGAAGGCCGCGATTACGTCGTGCCCGACGACATCCAGACGCTCGCCGAGGGCGTGCTCGCCCACCGGCTGCTGCCGACGGCGGAGGCGCAGATCGCGCGCCGCGAGCCCGCGCTCGTCGTCGCCGAGCTGCTCGAGCGCGTGCCCGTCCCCTCACCGACGCGCTGACATGTCCGCGCTGCGCGGACTCACCCTCCGCGGCCGGTCGTTCCTCGCATCGGGCCTCGCGTGTCTCGTGGCATCGCTGGTGCTCGGCGCGCGCGACGTGCTGCGGCTCGGCGTACTGCTCGTCGCGCTGCCGCTGCTCTGCGCTGTCGTTGTTGCCCGGATGCGTTACCGGCTGAGCTGCGAGCGCTCGGTCATCCCGCCGCGCGTTCCGGTCGGACACCCGGCTCAGGTCGAAGTGCGGTTGCACAACGTGTCGCGACTTCCTACGTCGGTCCTCCTCGTCGAGGACGAGCTGAGCTACACGCTCGGGTCACGACCGCGCTTCGTCCTCGACCG
>JBHELW010000098.1:0-10680 GCA_046262915.1 Mycobacteriales bacterium
TGCTGGCTCTCGTCGCGCACCGACACCGGCACCATCGCGCGAATCGTCGTCTTGACCGCCTCGCCGCGGGTGAGGAACCACGCGCGGAGCGCGCCGGCGACGACGGCGAGCACGACATCGTTGACCGTGCCGCCATGTGTCTTGCGGATCCGCTTGTAGTCGTCGAGCTCGCTGCGCGCCATGCCGAAGCGGCGCTGTGCGCCGATGTCGACGTTGAGGGGCGACGGCGGCGCGGCCTTCGCGGTCGTGCGCGCGGCGGCGAGCACGCCGCCGGCGAGAGCCGCGGCTCGCCCCGCGACGCGCCGCACGTCGGCGAGGTTGCTCCGCGTCGTGTTGAGCAGCTCGCCCGGACGGCGCAGCAGGTTGGTGACGCTTCCCGCAACGAGCTCTGCCGCGGACGGCTCCGGGGCGGGTGACCAGTCGTCCGGCGGCGTCTGGCGCGGGACCGGGCTGGTGTCGAGGATGACGGTGCCGATGTCAACCGCGGCGATGCCGTCGACCATCGCGTGGTGGGTCTTGGTCAGGATGGCCGCGCGGCCGTCGGCGAGGCCCTCGATGAGGTACATCTCCCACAGCGGCCGGGTCCGGTCCAGCGCCCGCGACTGCAGTCGCGCGACGAGCTCTTTGAGCTGGTCCTCGTTGCCCGGCTTCGGCAGCGACGAGCGGCGGACGTGGAAGGTGACGTCGAACGCCGGGTCGTCGACCCAGACGGGGTTGCCGAGCTTGCCGGGGATGAACTTGATCTTCTGTCGGTAGCGCGGCACCAGCGCGATGCGACGGCGCACCAGCTCGGCGAGCGCGTCGTAGTCGAACCCCGACTCGGGTGCGTCGAAGATCGCGACGCCGCCGACGTGCATGGGCGTGGTCGGCGACTCCAGATAGAGGAAGGAGACGTCGAGCGCGCTCAGCCGGTCGGCCACCTGACCCCTCTCGGCACCGTGCGAGACGTTGTCTTCCCCGTGTCCCATGATCGCACGCACGCGCGGCCGATCACCGCAGGCCGACGCCGAAGAGACCCTCGAGCTCGCTGATCGTCGCGTCCGCATCGGTGTGGTGGATCGCATGCAGGCCCGCGGCCTGTGCGCCCTTGACGTTGTGCAGCAGGTCGTCGACGAACACGCATTCCTCGACCGCTACGCCGATCCGCTCGGCGGCGAGGACGAAGATCGCCGGCTGCGGCTTGCGCAGGCCCACCTCGCCGGAGATGACGATCGCGTCGAACATCTCCGCCCACTGGTCGCGGGGGTAGTCGCGGATCCCCCACGAGTTCGACACCAGCGCAGTGCGCGCGCCGCTCCGCCGTACGGCGCGCACCGCCTCGTGCATCACGGGGTTGGGCTGGAAGCCGGAGAACATCTTGGTGAGCAGGCCAGCCGGCGCGACCGGCCCGCCCGCGCGGGTCCGCAGCCGTTCGGCGAGCGCGACCTCGAACTCCTCCACCTCGACTGCGCCCGTCTCTAAACCGTGCACGATCCCAGGCGTGTCCTCGCTGCCGTAGAGCGCGCGGATCGTCTCCTCGAGGTGCTCCGCGTCGAGGTCGAGGTCGCGGCAGAAGTCGCCCATCGTGTGGTGCAACGGGTTCGTCAGCACCCCGCCGTAATCGACGAGCAGCCCGCGAAATCGACGCTGTGTCCCGTCGTCCACGTCAGGCACCGCACGTCTCGCGCGCGCGGCGTAGCAGCGTCGGCACGCCGTCGTCGAGCAGCGCGAAGAACGGGTCGTCGGTCGTGCCCGCGAGATGGCGCGCGTAGCTGGCCTCGAGCAGGATCGCCAACTTCCACACGGCGAGCGTCGTGTAGAAGCGGATGTCGGTCATCGAGCGCCCGGCCACTTGCTCGTACCGCGCGGTGAGCTCGGCGCGGCTGGGGAACCCGGGCCGTTGGCTGACCGCGCCCGCGACGTCGGCGAACTCGGCCGCCTCGCCGGGCGCGAACCAGAGCGACAGCAGATAGCCGACGTCCGCCAGCGGGTCACCGACGGTCGCCATCTCCCAGTCGACGATCGCCGCGACCCGCGGCATCTCCCCCGACACCACGATGACGTTGTCGAGCTTGTAGTCGCCGTGGACTACGGCGGGGGGCTGCGGCTCCGGCATGTGCTCGCCGAGCCAGCGGCTCACCGCGTCGTAGTCCGGCAGTTCGCGCACCCGGGCGCCGTCGCGCTGGCCGCGCCACCGCTTCAGCTGGCGCTCGAGGTATCCGTCCGGACGCCCGATGCCGGCCGACACAAGCGGCGCCACCGGAACGGCGTGCAGTTCTGCCAACGCGTCGACAAGGTCGAACGCAAGCGCGCGCCGCCGTGCCCGGTGATCCGGGTCGGCGTCGTCATCCACCGTCGGCGGCAGAGTGGCCCGGATGACGGTGCCGTCGACCTTCGTCATCAGGTAGAACGGCGCGCCGATCACGCTGGCGTCGTCGCACGCGGCGACGACGTCGGGCACACGCACCGTCGCGCCGCTTTGTCCGAGCAGGTCGAGGACGCGGTACTCCCGTAGCACGTCATGCGCGGTCGGCAGGAGGGGTCCGCGCGGCGGGCGGCGGAGGATCCACTCGCGGTCGTCCCGGCGTACGACGAACGTCAGATTCGAGTGACCAGCGACGAGACGCTCGACGCTGATCGGCCCGTCGCCGGGCAGCCGCCCCGCCGCCCACTCCGCGAGCCGGCGCGCGTCGACGAGCTCATCGGTCGCGACGTCGGGCACGCGACGATCCTGACAGACGTCAGCGCACAGCTCGCGCGGCGAGTTAGCCGCTCCCCTCCTGCCAGACTGCGACCATGGACTTCGAGCCGAGCGCACGCAGCCGCGACTACCAAGAGCGGCTGACCGCGTTCATGGCCGACTGCGTCTATCCCGCGGAGCCGGTCTACGCCGAGCAGCGCCGCGCCGCGGGCGACCCGCACGCCGTCCCACAAGTCGTCGAAGAGCTCAAGGTCACCGCCCGCGGTCTCGGTCTGTGGAACCTGTTCCTGCCCGACGAGAAGTGGGGCGCCGGGTTGTCGAACCTTGATTACGCGCCACTCGCCGAGATCTCCGGCCGGTCCGTCGCCATCGCGCCGGAGGCCATGAACTGCTCCGCGCCCGACACGGGCAACATGGAGGTGCTCGCGCAGTTCGGCAGTGCCGAGCAGCAGGACCGATGGCTGCGGCCGTTGCTCGACGGCGAGATCCGCTCGTGCTTCGCGATGACCGAGCCAGCCGTCGCGTCGTCCGACGCGACGAACATCTCGACGTCGATCCGGCGCGACGGCGGCGACTACGTCGTCAACGGGCGCAAGTGGTGGATCAGCGGTGCGGCCGACCCGCGTTGCCGGATCGCCATCGTCATGGGCAAGACGGACCCCGACGCTCCGACGTACCAACAGCAGTCGATGCTGCTGGTGCCGCTGGACACACCCGGCGTGACGATCGTCCGGTCCCTGCCGGTCTTCGGCTACGTCGACCAGCGCGGCCACTGCGAGATCGCCTTCGACGATGTGCGCGTGCCTGCGACGAACCTCATCGGCGCGGAGGGCGCGGGGTTCGCCATCGCGCAGGCGCGGCTGGGACCCGGCCGCATTCACCACTGCATGCGCGCCATCGGCATGGCCGAACGCGCGTTGGAGCTGATGTGCCGGCGCGTGACGACGCGCGTGGCCTTCGGCCGCCCGCTCGCGCGGCAGGGCGTCATCCGCGAGTGGGTCGCCGAGTCCCGGATGGAGATCGAGCAGGCGCGGCTGCTCGTGCTCAAGACCGCGTGGCTCATCGACACCGTCGGCGTCAAGGGCGCCCGCATCGAGATCTCCGCGATCAAGGTCGTCGCACCGCGGGTGTGTCTCGCGGTCGTCGACCGGGCCATCCAGGCGCACGGAGGTGGCGGGGTGAGCGACGACTTCCCGCTCGCGCAGATGTACGCGATGGCGCGCACGTTGCGCATCGCCGACGGCCCGGACGAGGTGCACATCCGCTCGGTCGCGCGCCAGGAGCTCGGCGCCTACGCCGGCTAGCGACGCGGCACCTGTCTTAGCACTGTGACCACGTCGCGCTGGAACCCGTTCACGACCGCCGAGACGGCAGCGGCCTATGCCGCCGCCCGTCCGGACTACCACCCGCTCGCGCAGCGGACGCTGGTGCAGCTTGTGGGTCTCCGCGGCCCGGCCAGCGTCGCGCTCGATATCGGCTGCGGCACCGGCATGTCGACGCGCGCGCTGCGCAACATCGCCGACCGGGTGATTGCGGTGGACGCGTCGCCCGCCATGCTGCGCGCTGCGCAGCCGATCCGCGGCGTCGTCTTCGTCAACGGCATCGCGGAGCGGCTACCGGTCGGGACGAATACGTGCGATCTCGCCATCAGCGCGGCGGCTTTCCACTGGTTCGACGCCGCGCCCGCATACGCCGAGTTGCATCGGGTCCTGCGCGCCGGTGGCGCCCTGGCGGTCTACACGGACTTCTTCAGCGGTGAGATCGACGACCATCCAGCATTTACCGACTGGCTACGCACCATCTATCTGGCGAACTACCCGACACCACCGCGCAGCCCGGCTTTCGACGCAGAGCAGGCACGCGCCGCTGGGTTCGAGCCAGTCGGTGACGTGGACTTCGAGAACGAATTCGCGATGACGGCCGCGCATCTGGCCGACTACATGCTCACGCAGAGCAACGCGACGTCAGCGCTCGACCGCGGGGCGATCACCCGAGATGACTTGCGCGCATGGTTGCTCACGCAGTTCCGCCCGCTGCTGCCGGACAGTGCCGCAGTCACGGCGCGCTTCCGCGGCCATGTGTGGTGCGCGCGAAAGCTGCTGTCGTCGACAGGGTAACGGCAGCGCTCGTCTCCGGTCAGCGTCGGCGCGCGAGCACCCCGCGGCGGCGCCGCGCGGGATGCCCGGCGAGACTGCGCGCCAGGCTCGCGACTGCCTGCCGGGCCGGCGACGTCGGTGTGCTCTCGCCGAGCCAGTGCCCGGCCATGAGCGCCGCGTCCAGGGCCTTCACGTCGGCGGGCACGAACGCGGCCGGTCGGCGTCCGGCGTAGCGCTCGAGCGCCGCAGCAATCTCACGCTCCGCGTTGCCGCCCATCAGCGACGGCCGCACCCGGTTGACGACGACGACGGGGTCGACGCCCGGCACGACGTCGGCGAGCGCGGCGAGGCCGCGCACCAGCCGCTGGACGGACACCGGATCGGCGCCGCCCACCGCAACCACCATGTCGGCTGATGCGAGCGCGGTCAGCGTCGCGGCGTTACGTCGAGGGGTGGCAGTGTCGTAGGAAAGCTCCTCGTCCTGCTCCAGCGAGAACCCGCAGTCGACCACAGTCCACTCGACGAGCCGGCGCGCGAGCGCGAGAACCACGTCGATCGCCGCGCCGCCGAGCTCCGGCCAGCGCTCCGGCCGCGAGATCCCGGTCAGCACGCGGAGTGCCGGCGATACTTGACGCGCGAGGTTCGCGAGCTGCGGGACGTCGAGCGTGCCGGCGTTGGCCAACCGCGCCGCCGCGGCAACGCCCGGCGCTTCGTCGAGGAGCCCGAGCTGCTGGGCGATCGACCCGCCGTAAGTGTCGGCGTCGACGAGCAGCGTCTGGTGACCGAGCTGGGCTAGCTCGGCCGCGAGGTTGACCGCGACGGTCGTTCGGCCGGGTGCGCCTGCGGGTCCCCAGACGGCGACGAGACGTCCAGACGGATCGAGGTCGGCGGCGAGCTCGTCAAGCTCACTGTCGATGACGTGTGGATCCGCGATGCCGCGCAACGGGTCGGACAGCGCCGCGCCGCGCGGCGTGCGGCTCGCGGTCCCGGCCGCGGCACCCGCGGCTACCGCCGCGACCTGCGCCGGTGCGGCGTCCGCGGGCAGCACGTCGCCGATGCCGAGCTGGCGCATCCGCCGTTCCGCGGCCTCGTCGCCGGGCGGCACCAGCGCGACGACCCCGACACGCGCGACGGCGAGCCGGGCGAGAGCGGCGCGGTCGAGGCGCCGCAGGTCACTGGAGAGGACGACCGCGCGCGCCGTGCCGGCCGCGGCCGCGGCGAGCAGGTCGGCAATGTCGACGCAGCGGCGGACGACAGTGACGCCGAGGTCGCGACTTTCGAACGCGCGCACCAATGCGGCTTCACACTTCGTGTCGCTCACCGCGGTGAGCACCGGCAACCTCACCGCGGGCTCGCCTGCGCCGTCGGGTCAACCCGACCGGCACCGCCACGGCCCGGCACCACCTTCAGCACGTCGATCTTCGCCGTGCGCAGCGCCGCGGTGAGCGCCACGGCCTGCTGCGGCGAGACGGCGACGACAATCGCGAAGTCACCAGCGCTGCCGGCGAAGCCGCTCGCATCCTTCGGGCGTCGGACGACAGCGACCCCCGCCGCGACGACGCGCGTGACGCTGGGCTGCCCGGCTCCGCCGTAGGTCGCGAGGATGTCGACCCGGTCACCGACCTCGACGTCACCACCGAGCGCGTGCGCGCGGTCGACGGCGACGCTGACGTACCGAACCGGCGGCGCGCCGTCCGGGGTGGCGATCGCGCTGCGGGGCACAAGCTCACCCGGCAGGACGTCGCGCAGCACGACGTAGCCGACCGGCTCGCGGCCGACGGCCACGTAGCGGTCCGCCAGCGACTGCCCGAACAGCCGGACGCGGCTCGGCACGAGGTCGCCCGCGCCGAGTTGGTAGCCGGGTGGCAGCGCACGCCGCGCGGCGTAAACCAGCGTCGAGCGGTCGGCCGCGCCGACGACGCGCGCGCCGAGCACGACCGACGCGAGGACAAGGAGGACGCCGCCGAGAAATCGCACGTCGGTCCAGCGCGCTTGGCGGAGCCGACTCGCACGAGGCGACGGGACTTGGGTCATGACGGCCTCCTGCGGCCGGCCGGCGCGGGGTGTCGCGGAACGCTACGACTTCCGCGGCGTGCAGGGAATGGGTCCGGCCGCCATCCACAGGGCTGCGCTGCCGACCGGACGTGCACCGGCACAATGTCGGTAACGATCCGTCCGTCGCCACCGAGGAGCGCGCCGTCGTGGAACCGCGGTTCCTGCAGCTCGCGGAGGTCTCCGAGATCCTGAGCATCTCCGCGGCGCAGACCTACGCCCTCGTCCGCAACGGCTCGCTGCCCGCGATCAAGGTTGGCGGCCGCGGCCAGTGGCGCGTTGAGGTGTCCGAGCTCGAGGACTACATCAAGCGGTGCTACGACGAGACGCGCCGCTTCGTCGCGGAGCATCCGCTCGGCGCGCGAGACGACCCGGCGGGTGCTGACTCAGCCGACGAGCCCGCGGACCCGCGCGAGGCCGACGTATCAGGCGGGGCGGACGACGCCGAGCGCCGCGAAGGGGATGGTGCGTAGCTCGGGTCCAGCGCCCGGCTCGTGCGCGGCGATCACGTCGCGCGGCGCCAACTCGAAGAAGTCCGCGCCGACGCGGCCGATGACGCCGTGCAGGGTCGCGCCGTTGACGAGCGTCACCGCGACGACCTCGCGACGCTGCGCGATGACCCGCAACGGGGAGCCGATGCCCAGCCGACGCTCGACCTCGCTCTCGCTTCCCGGCGTCGCGGAGAGCGCACCGAGCCCGCGGATCCCGACGAGGGCCGCCGCCGGTACGAGCGCCTCGCGCCGGCGATCGTCGGACACGAGTAGCCAAGCAACTGCGACGTGCTCGACGACGCCGTGGATCACCCCGGCGCCCAGGACATCAAGGGTGAGCGCGCTGCCCGCCGCCGCGCGCAGGCGGTCGTGGACGCGCAGCGTCGCGACCTCGCGCCGGGTCCGGTCGCTGACCTCGGCATCGAGGTCGGCGTCCTCGGCCGCGGCGAACTGGCCCTCGAGGTCCGAGAACAACGACGTCCAGCGCACGGTGGCCTCCGCAGCCAGCGTGGGTGCGGTGACCGACCCGCGTCAATCGCGGCCTGTGCACGGCGCCATTGACGCTTCTCGACCGGAGGTATACACACGCAAACTCAGGTAAACGGAAGTGACTTCATCACATGATGCATGCCGCAACTGTGGTTGGCGACCGGCAGTCGCTGGACGCTCTCGTTGGGTCGGTGGCGATGGTCGCCCTGCTCGGGGTCCTCGCCTGGCTCGCCCTCGTCGCGCTCGCGATGACCCTCACTCGGGTGCCGGGCGCGTTCGGTTCTGTCTCGGCGCGCCTCGCGGCCCGGGTCGCGCCAGCCGTCGTGCGACGCGGCGTCGCGGCGGTGATCGGTCTCGCCGTGACGGCGGGTACGGGCGTCCCCGCGCGCGCCGCCGCGGGCCCCCCGCTCTCGCCCGCGCAGACCGCACAACCAACTCGCGCGGCGTCACTTTCGACCCCGACTCCGCAGCCGGCCGTCCCCGCGGCTGGGCCGTTCGAGCGGCCCGCCGCTCCGGCCCTGGCGCCGACCGGGTCGGTGCTTGCTTCACCCACGCCGTCTACCGCACGAGCGCCGGGTGGCCCGCTGCCGACTACGCAGCCGTCGTCCCCGCGAGCGGCGCTCGGTGCGACCACAGCCCGCACCGCGGTCGCGAATCGCCTGGGCGCGCGGGGGGCCCGCAGGGTCGTCGTCGTCCCCGGCGACACGCTCTGGGCCATAGCCGCGCGGCGGCTGCCGGGACGTGTCAGCAACGCGCGCATTGCAGCGAGCTGGCCGCGCTGGTGGCAGGTGAACCGCCGCGTGATCGGCAGCGACCCCGACCTGATCTTTCCCGGCCAGCGACTCGACCCTCCGACGTAGGGAGCCCGCCATGACCGCAGCCGTCGTCGACGAGCGCGGCAGCGCCGACGCCACGCCCCCGCGCATCCGCCTGCACGTGCGAGCCGTCCCCGCGATCGATCCCGACCCGCCGTACGACGACGAGAGCGACGCGCCCGCGCCGCCGCGCCCGTGGGCGGCGCGGTGGCCGGTTGACGGATCGTCCGCACTCGTTCCGGAGTTCACCGCCCACGTCCCGGGCCAGCTGCGACTAGTCGAACCGACCGAACCCTCACTGCGACTCGTGGCGCCAGTCGGCGATGAGCCCGATGACTTCGACCCGGTGAGAACCGTGCCGGACCGGCTGCCTCCGCTCGCCGCGCGCGCGACGATGATGGTTCGCGCGGTGCTCGAGGTGCTCGCCGGCGATCGGCCCGCGGCGCAGCTGATGCGCTGGGCGAGCGACGAGGTCTACGCCGACCTGGAGCGACGCGCCGCCCGCCGCGGACCGCGTCCGTGGGCGGCGACCTTGCGCAACGTCCACATCAGTGAGCCGGCGCCAGGCGTCGCGGAGATCGCCGCGGTCATCCGCCGCGGCACGCGGGTCGCCGCACTCGCTATGCGGATGGAAGGCCTCGACGGCCGCTGGTTGCTGACAGCGGTCGACCTCGGCTAGCCGGCGCAGGGTTGTTGCAGAACCACCGCGAAGGTAGCGTCCTCGGAACCGCCGGCACGCGGCACGTCTCCAACGCCAGCGGGGGGTTTTGGCCATGCGCATCAGTCAGTTCGTCATCGCCGGCGTGGCGGGTGCACTCCTTGCCGGCTCCGCAGCGCACGGCGTCCCGGTAACCCCGCAGATCGTCGACCCGGCTGGCGACGTCAAGGCTGGGGGTGGCGACGCCGACCTGGTCAGCGTCTTGTTCGGGGCGACGAAGAAGGCTGGCGTCCGTGACCAGCTCACGATCGCGATCACGACCGCCGCTGCGCCGGCAATCAACCCAGGCAGCTCGTACAACATCCGGGGTGACCTCTCCGGCTGCCTCGAATGGTACGGATCGGACTACTGGTCCGCCGAAGCGGCCGGACCACGACCGCTGTTCACCTTCTACGCGTGTGGGATGAGCGAGGCGGGCCCGAACGACCCGGTGCGCGTAACTGTCACGCCTACGGTGACCATCGCGGGAAACACGATCACCTTCAGTATCCCGTTCAAGTCCTTCCCGGCCCCTATCGTGAAGAGGGACCTCACCTTTACCCACCTCGTCGCGTGGACCGCTTTGGCCGAGCCCGTCTATGGCCGCTCGGCTAGGGACCTCCTCTACAACCGCTACGACCATCCCGAGTTGGGTGCGCAGGACTGGGCAGAAGGCACGGGGAGCTTCACGACCAGCTATCCGTGGTAAGCGACAAGCGGCCCGCCGCTTGTCTTTGTGTTGGCTACCGGTTGCGCGGGTCGCCGTGGCAGCGCTTGTACTTTTTGCCTGAGCCGCATGGGCACGGCGCGTTGCGGGCGGGCTCACTGCCGACGACCTGACCGGTCCGCGGTCCTTCGTTCGCCGCGATCGTGTTCGTCGGGCCGGCGGACGGCGCCGCGACGCCACCGGCGCCGATCTTCGCCGTACTCGTGATCGAGTCACCACCGTCGACCGTCGGCGCGCTGTACTGCAGGTTGCTCGGGCGCTGGGGCGTGCCGAAACCCTTCGGCACGACATGGGCGGCGGCGGCCGGCGCGGCGACCGGCGGCGCCGCTGCCGGGGCCGGCGTCGCGGCGGCCGGGGCGGACGGGGCGGACGTCGGCTCCTCGCTGAACGCCGCGGGCGCCGGCGAGGGCACCGGCTCGCCGGCAACGCCAGCCGGAACGACCCCGTCGAGGGTGTGCTCCTCGAGGCTCTCGGTGGGTGCCGCGGTGACCTCATCGAGCGGAGCGCGGACCGGCTCCGCCTCGCGCTGGCCGAACCCGTCGGAGGAGACGGGCTCGCTCAAGGGAACGGCTACGGCGGGGGCCAACGGCGCAGGTGCTGGGGTCGGCGCGACCGGCGCAGCGACCGCCGTCG
>JBHELW010000099.1:0-9506 GCA_046262915.1 Mycobacteriales bacterium
GATGGAGAGGATCCGGTTGCCCTTCTCGCCCGGCGGCACCGCATCGGTCGGGACCGGCGGGAAGAGCACGTCGCTGTCGCGCCCCCAGTAGCGACGCACCCAGCCGCGCGTGTACTCCGAGATCGAGACGACCGCGTCGTAGGAGTCCAGAAAGTCGAAGTTGTGCGGGTCGCGGCGCAGGTAGGGCAGTCGGAAGCCGAGCCATTGTCGTGGCGAGAGCCGCGTGCCCGAGAGCCGCAACCGGCTAACCGCGACCCCCAGCTGCCGCGGGTCGGCCGCGCCCGGCTGGAACGTGTCGGACCGGAAGTGCAGCTCGGCGCCGTGCTCGTCCGGGCGCAGCGAGACGAGGGCCGGAGTGAACGTTCCCGGTGTGACGTCGACCGCGGCGAGGACCTCGTCGCCGGCGGTCACTGTGAGTCGGCAGCCGGTTGGCGCGCCCGGCCGACCGACGTCGAAAGCCAGCTCGCGCTCGCGGCCGCGGCTCACCGCGAGCACGCCGTCGCCCGTCGTCCACGCCCAGGTGCGGCGGCGGCCGCCCTCCGCCGGGAACCAGCCGCGGCCGTGCCCGAACCCGCCATGCGGCTCGCGCACCAGCGGCCCGACGTAACGCAGCAGCGCGCGCTGGCTCGGGGACAGGTCGTGGTCATGTGGCGTCGGGAAGTAGCAGATGTAGATGTTGCGTGGGGCGCGCGGGACCAGCCGGCTCATGTAGGACGCGTTGACGAACAGGTCGTACTCCGCGCTCACCTCGGCGACGTCGAGCTCACCGGTGTCGGCGACGACCCGCTGGTGCACCTTGGCCAGGTCGAGCCCCAGATGCTCGCCGAGAAGGCTCAAGTCGACCTCGTCGTGGCTGAGCAGATCGACGTGGTCGACGTCTGCCGCGAGCACCGCCGCGAGCATGCCGGTGTAGCGCTCGCCGCCGCCCATCGTCGACAGGAACCGGTTGTAGACGCAGACCCTCATCGCGCCACCAGCCAGCGCTCCTGCAGCTCGCGCGCCGGTACGACGGCCCGCCGGGCGAGCTGCCGACGCTTGCGCAGCATGGCCGGTAGAAGTCGCAGGTACGACGCCATGACGCGCAGCCGCAGCGCGGTCGCGCGCAGCGGTGGTCGCTGTCGGGTGCGCAGCCACTGGCGCAGGCCGCGGACGAAGATCGACCCCGCGGTCAGGGGGTAGCGGCCGACGGCGCACAGCGCCAGGTCACGAGTCGCGTTTTTCGTGAGCATCAGCAGGCGGTTGCGGTCGACGTGGAACGTGAAGAGCGGCGACCACTCCTCGCTGGTCGCGGAGTGGATGTGCCGCGCGATGGCGTCCGGGACGTAGCGCACGTCCCAGCCGCGGCTGCGCAGCCGCCACGACAGGTCCGTGTCCTCGTAGTAGAGGAAGAAGTCGTCGTCGAAGTAGCCGACGTCGCGCAGCGCGTCGGTGCGGAACGCCGCCGCCGCGCCGGACACGCCGAAGACGTCGCAGGCGTCGTCGTGCTGGCCGGCGTCGACCTCCTGGTAGCCGCGGTCCGCGCCATAGCCATCGGCGTAGACGATGCCGCCGACGTTGTTGACGACGTCGACGAGCGCGACCGTCGCTGGGACCGCGACGTCGTAGGCGGTGGCCGTGGTGCCGACCTGCAGGTCGACCGCGCCGCGCGGCCACGAGACGCGCAGCGCTTTCGGCCGCTCCGCCCAGGCGTGGATGCGCAGCGTCGTCGCCCGACGGCGGCCGCGTCCGCCGTCGGCATCCACCGGCACGAGCAGCGGTCCGGTGGGCCGCGTCCACCGAAACCGGCCCTCGCCGTACCCCTCCGGCGCGTACGCGACCTTCTCCCACAGGCACGACTCGGTGACGTCGAGGGCGTCGCCGTCGCGAACCACCTCGACGCGCCCGATCTGCACGCCGAGGTCGCGGCCGTCCGCGGGCGGCCGGAAACCCGTTGTGCAGATCTCCAGCGGCACGAAGCGCGGCAGGAAGACGACCTTCGACGTCGTCGCGCCGAGCCGCTCCGTCCCGGGCTCGTCGAAGGCGGCGAGCAGTCGGCGTAACCAGTCGCGCGCCGGTCGCGCGTCGTTGTTCAGCAGCACTGCGTACGGCGTCGCGACCTCGCGCAGCGCGACGTTGTTGCCACCGGCGAAGCCGTCGTTGCGCGGGTTGCGGATCAGCCGCACGTCGGGGAACTCGCGCGCGACGAGGTCCGCCGACGTGTCGCGCGACGCGTTGTCGACGACCCACGTCTCCGCGTCGCCCGCCGCCACGTCCTGCGCGGCGAGCGCGCGCAGGCAGTCGCCGATCAGCGCCTCGCCGTTGTAGTTGAGGACGATGACCGTCGCTCGTGGCTCAGCCACGGGCGACCACGTAGACCTCGTTCGGCTGGTACAGCGCGTCGAGCAGCTTGCTGTGCGCGAAGTGCAACGCGCGCA
Organism: Mycobacteriales bacterium; assembly: GCA_046262915.1. GTDB lineage: Bacteria > Actinomycetota > Actinomycetes > BP-191 > BP-191 > JBHELW01. Next base: position 2,415 of record JBHELW010000099.1, read on the forward strand.
GTTGCTCCTGCGTCTCGGTCAGCCGCTCGGCGAGCACGGAGATCACATGCCCGAGCCGGCCGATCTCGGTCAGCTGCCCTTCGCCGCCGCGCCGCTTCGGCGGCTTCTCCGGCGTCGCCTCCCGGATCGCCAACGCGACCTCGGCAGTGAGCGGCTCGTGTACGACGGGAGGCACGGCGTCCGTGCCGGGCGGCGGGCCGCCGTAGTTGGCGGGGTTGGTCCCACTCTCCACGACGTGCAGGCCCGCGTCGGTGCAGAGGAACCCGATCAGGTCGGGGTCGTAAAAGCGCACGTGCGTCGGGTCGCGCCAGAAGTCGCGGGTGAGGACCGCGAGGCACGCCGCGTTGGGCACCACGGCGACGAACGCGCCGCCGCTGCGCAGTCCGCGGCGCACGGCGGTCAGCAGCCGCGCGGCAACAGGCGGCTCGAGGTGCTCGATGAAGTGCGCGCAGAAGACGCCACCGAGCGATTCCGGTTCGACGCTCTCCAGATGCGCGATGCCGTCCCCGAGCACGACGTCGAGCCCGGCGGCGCGCGTGGCGTCGACCATGCCCTCGTCGCTGTCGACACCGCTCGCCGTGATGCCCGCCGCCCGCAGCAGGTCGAGGAACTCGCCGCGGCCGCTGCCGAGCTCGAGCACCGGCGCGGCGTCCGCGAAGAACGGCACGTAGTGCGCGAGGACCGCCCGCGAGTGGTCGCGGTCATAGCGCATGTAGTCGTAGTACGCGCTCTCGGTCCGGCTCATCGCGTCGTCACGTCGCTCTGGTAGACGACATCGACGATCCCGTGCGACTCCGTCGGACCAACGACCCGCAGCGCCTCGCTGTGCCGGCGCACCGCCTGCACATACCCGTCGGGGTGCGTGACGACGACGGCCAGCGCGAAGAGCCCCTGGATCGCGGGCAGCGCCGGGATCGTGAACCGCACCGTCGCAGCCGCGCCGGGCGCTACGGAGATCGCGGTCGGGTGGCGCATGACGAGAACCGGGATGTCAGCCGGCCCGGTGTAGCTCGCCTGGACCACGGCCTCGCCCGCGGCGTCGCTCGCGAGGTCGACCTCTACGTCGAGCGGGTCGCCCGGGAAGAAGTCGCCCAGCCGCTCCATGCCCGGACCGAGCATCCGCAGGTCGGTGATCCGGACGCCGCCGTCAGCCGGCGGGACGAGCGTCGCGGCGGAGGTCCCGAGCAGCCCGCGCAGCACCTGCGTCGCCTCCGCCGCGGCGCCGTCGTGCATGACCCGGCCGTGGCTGAGCACGACGCCGCGGTCGCAGATCTCGGGCACGAGGTCGAGGGCGTGCGTGACGAACAAGATCGTCCGCCCGGCGCGCTGGAACTCGCTGATCTTCGCCAGGCACTTGCGCTGGAACGCCTCGTCGCCGACGGCGAGCACCTCGTCGACGAGCAGGATGTCCGGGTCGATGTGCACGGCAACCGCGAAGCCGAGCCGGACGTACATGCCCGACGAGTAGAACTTCACCTGGTTGTCAATGAACGGCGCGAGCTCGCTGAAGGCGACGATGTCGTCGAAGTGCCGGTCGACCTCGCGCCGCGACAGACCCAGCAACGACGCGTTGAGATAGACGTTGTCGCGGCCGGAGAGCTCGGGGTTGAAGCCGGCGCCGAGCTCGAGCAGCGACGCGATCCGGCCGTGCGCGCGGACCCGTCCGGTGCTCGGCGCGAGGATCCCCGAGAGCACCTTGAGCAACGTGCTCTTGCCGGCCCCGTTGCTGCCGATCAGCCCCACGCTCTCGCCCAGCCGGATCTCGAGCGACACGTCGCGCAGCGCCCAGAACTCCTCGGTGGTCACGCGACCGCGGACCAGCCGCTCCTTGAGCGTCGTCGGCGCGCGGTGCCGGCGCACGAAGCGCTTGCTGACGTCGACCGCCTCGATCGCGACGTCAGCCACTAGAGCTCCTCGGCGAAGTCGCCCTGTCGCCGCCGGAACACCCACCAGCCCAGGCCGAAGAACGCGACGGCGACAACGAAGGCCAGCGCGAGGTGCACGACGTAGAAGCGATAGCCGCTCGCCGCGAGCACCTGCTGCTTGGCGTGGGTGACCGTGTTGGTGATCACCGGCCGGCGGTAGATCGCGCGCTGGAACGTCAGGATGACCGTCGTCATCGGGTTGATCAGGTAGGCGCCGTAGATGTGCCAGGAGCCGAGCTTCGCGCTCACCGTCGTGATCGGGTAGACGACCGGGACGGCCCAGAACCCCGCGAGCAGGACGACCTCGACGATGAACCCGACGTCGCGGTAGCGCACGTTCAGCGCGGCGACAAGGAGCGACAGCCCGGCGACGAAGACGATGACGACGATCATCGCCGGCAGCAGCAGGAGCAGCTGCGCGCCGAAGAAGGGATAGCCGAAGGTCAGCAGGAACGCGAAGAGCACGCCAAGCTGCAGCACGAAGTGGGTGCCGGCAAAGCCGACCGCCGAGAGCGGGAGCACGGGCAGTGGGAAGCGCACCTTCTTGACAAGGTTGGAGTTGGCAACGACCGACGAGGTCGCCATCGCCACGGCGTTCGCGAAGAAGTTCCAGACGAGCAGCCCGGACATCAGGAACGCGGAGAAGGATGGGATGCCGTTGCGGAAGGCCACGCCGAAGACGAACGAGAAAACCGCGAGGTAGAGCAGCGGGTTCGCCAGCGACCACAGGAAGCCGAGCGCGGAGTTCTTGTACTTGACCTTGAGGTCCTTGCTGATGAGCCCACGCAACAGCTCCCAGCGCAGACGCGTCTGAGCCGCCGCGCGTGCCTCAGCCGCGCTCGTCGTCATCGTCCGCGACCCTACGGGAACCGCTTGCTCGAGCCGTACACCTCGCGCGTGGCTCCGTGTCGGCTGCGCGTGACCCACCTATCCTCCCCGCGTGACGGCGCAGCGCGACCCGGAGCGAACTCTCGGCGGAGCCGAGGCCCGCACTCTCGGCGTAGCCGAGGTGCGCACTCTCGGCGTAGCCGAGGTCGTTGTCGGCGCGGCGGTCGTCGCCTTCGCCCTCCTCGCCTGGGTCTCGCTGGCGCTCGCCGACCTCGGGATCCACTACGTCGTTCTGATCGTCCCCATCACGGCGGCCGCGGTCGTCCTTTGCGTGCGGGCGGTTGCCCGCGCCGGCGACCGACCGCGCGTCCGGTTCGACGGCGGCCAGCTGCTGATGACGGGCGTGCTCGCGGGCGTCGCGGGAGTGCTGTTCTTCCCCGGGTTCCCCTACGGCGTCGCGGACAAGGACCCGGGGGTCTACGTCGAGCATGCGGCCGCAATCGCGCGCAACCACGACGTGCGGCTGACCGACCCCGCTCTCGACCCGAGAGTGCTCCCCGTCGTCCAGCCCGTGGGTCCCGGCGCGCGGTTCCCCGGCGTGTGGATCCACGACGCCGCGAAGCGGGAGATTGTGCCGCAGTTCTTCCACCTGTTCCCGGCGACGCTGGCGACGGCGAAGTCGCTCGCCGGCTATGGCGGGCTCACCGCGGTCAACCCGTTCGCGGGCGTCCTCGCGGTGCTCGTGGCCGCGCTCGCGCTCCGGCGCACCGCCGGCCGCGCCGCCGGTTGGGTCTGCGGGCTGTTGCTCGCGACCTGCATGCTGCAGGTCTGGCAGGCCAAGTACCCGACGAGCGAGATGCTCGCGCAGCTGTTCCACCTAGGCACGCTCTACGGCATCGTGCTCGCGCTCACCCTGCGCTGGCGCGCACCGGCCGCGGTGGCCGGGCTCCTGCTCGGCGTCGGCTACCTCAACCGCGCCGACGGTGTGCTGCTCGTTCTGCTCGCGGTCGCGGCGGGTAGCGCGCTGCTCGCGACGGGCCGGTTCGACGCGCGGGCTCGCTGGTTCGCCGCTGGTCTCGCCGTCGTGCTGCCGCATGCGCTGTGGCAGGCGTACGGCCTCGCCGCGCAGTACACCAACGCCAACCTGCCCGCGCCGCGAAAGCTGCTCGCCGTCGCGGTGGCGATGCCGGTCGTCGCACTCGCGCTGCGGCGGCTCGCTCCCGGCGTACCGCGGCACGTCGCCACCCTCGTCTCGCGGCCGCGGCAGCAGCTCCGCCTCGGCGGCATCCTCGCGGTCGGCGCGGGCGTGCTGCTTGTCGTCGGCTTCCTCCGGCCGTGGCTCTTCGGCGTCGACTACTTCCAGTACGGCAGCCGGCGGCTGCGCAGCTACGACGAGCAGAGCCTCGCGCGGCTGTCGTGGTTCATCACGCTGCCTGGCTTTGCGTTGCTTTGGCTGGGGACCGCGCTCGTCGCGTTGCGTCGCTGGCGCGCGGAGCTGTGGGCGCTATTGGTGCCCGGCCTGCTGCTGCTCCCGGTCTACGCGTTCCATGCGCACAACTCGACCCGCCTCATGTGGTGGGCGCGACGCTTCGCGCCCGTCGTCGTCCCCGGCATGCTCATGCTGATCGCGATCGCGGTCGCCTGGCTGCTCGCGAGCCGCGGTCCCCGCGCGGTCGTTGTGCGCACTGTCGGTGCGCTCGCGGGCGTCTATCTGGTCGGCAGCTTCCTCGCGCAGTCGCTGCCGCTGCGCCACCACCACGAGTACGCCGGGTCCTGGCGCGTCCTCGATGAACTGGCCGCGTTGCCGGGTGCAAGGCCGGGCGTCTTCGTCTTCGAGTACCCGCGAGAGTGCTGCGCGGCGCCGGCGACGCTCTTTGGTGGCTCGTTGTGGCTCACCAAGGGTCAGCTCTCACTGCTCGCGCTCACCGCCGAACCCGAGCCCACCGGTCACTACCTCGAGTCGGTCGTCCGCGGCTTCGCCGACCGCCCCGTGTTCCTCATCACCGAGGTCGACGCGGTGCCGGCGGCGACTGCGCCACTGGTGCTGACACGCGCGCTGCGCATCGACCGCACACTGCCGATGTGGGACGAGAGCGACGTCGCCCGACCGGCGCACGCGCACCGTGTTCCGGTCGGGTTCACCGTCTGGCGGCTCTCGCTACCATGACCGCCTCATGAGCCCGGCGCGTACGACCCGCAGCGCCGCCACGCGTCGCCCCTCCACTCGTACCTCCGCCACACACACCCCGGCGACCACTTCCAAAGACGCGCCCACCGCTGCCGCGCGCGCCCGGCTCGCGCGCAGTGCTGTCAATGCGGGCCTCGAGCCGAAGGCCGCCTACGGGCGCGCGAAGGCCAGCAACGCGCCGTACGTCACCGTCGTGCTGCCCTGCTACAACGAGCGCGAGCACGTGCTGGCCGAGATCGAGCGCATCTCGGCGGCGCTTGAGCAGTCGGGCTACTCCTACGAGCTGCTCGTCATCGACGACGGCTCGTCCGACGGCACGCGCGAGGTCCTCGAGCAGGCCGCGCAGGACCGCCCGAACATCCGCTTCATGCCGTTCGCGCGCAACCAGGGCTCCGGAACCGCGCGCCGGATCGGCACCGAGGACGCACGCGGCGAGATCGTCGTGTGGACCGACGCCGACATGACCTACCCGAACGAGCGCATCCCTGAGCTCGTGCAGATGCTCGACGACGACCCGTCGTTCGACCAGGTCGTCGGCGCCCGCCGCTCAGAGGAGGGCACCTACAAGCTGCTCCGCGTGCCGGCGAAATGGTTCATCCGCCGGATTGCGTCATATCTCACGCAGACGAAGATCCCCGACCTCAACTCCGGACTGCGCGCGTTCCGGCGCGACGTGTCGCTGCCCTACCTGCGGCTATTGCCACCCGGTTTCTCGTGTGTCACCACACTCACGGTGGCGTTCCTGTCGAACAACCACGACGTGCGCTACGTCGACATCGACTACTTCAAACGCGCGGGCAAGTCGAAGTTCCACCCACTGCACGACGCCTACCGCTACATCCTGCAAGTTCTGCGGATGGTCATGTACTTCAACCCGCTCAAGGTCCTCATGCCGCTTGCGCTGTGGATCCTCGGCATCGGCGTCGCCAAGCTCGTCTACGACCTCATCGCGCACCCGTTCCGCGTCGCGATCAACACCGTGCTGCTCTTCGTCACCGGCTTGATCATCACGTCGGTCGCCCTGCTCGCTGACCTCGTCGTGCGCTCTCGCTCGACCTGAACCTCTGCGCAACCACACACACCGCGCGCAGCAACCACGACCGCATCCGCGCCCAACCCGCCCGCACGGCCACCAGGCGCGCGCACATCCGCGGCTGGACCACCTTCTTCTCGCGCCGGCCCTCAGCCGGCGCGGCGATGTCGGGGGTGCCGCTCGTCCTCCGGCGGCACGATCGGTCGGGCGCCCTCGCCGTCGACCAACGCCCAGCCCCGGTGGGTCTTGAGGTTGTGGTGGAACCGGCACAGCGGGTCCAAGTCCTCGAGCCGGGTCGTCTTCGTCACCGCCCAGCCGGTGCGGTGGTCGACGTCGCAGCGCGGGTTGACGCAGCCGGTGACCGCGCAGGTGGGCTGCAGCCAGTGCAGCGCGGTGAGCTGGGCCCTGGACGGCGCCCGGCCGGGATGGACCACACCGGAAACCGGCCGCCCGGTGCGGGCGAGCTCAGCGGCGAGCGCGTCTGCGTCCCCGGGGTCGATACCTGCGGCGCGGTCGGCGCGCACGTGCGCGACGGTCTCCACCGCGTCGCCGCGGGTGCTGACCACCGCCAGCCCGGCACCGTCGGCGAGCATGGCCCGAACGGTGCCTACCGGCACCGGGCCGGTGCCGACGATCTCGCAGACCTCGCCCGAGACGGCGTGCCCGCGCGCTGCCGCGGTGGCGTCCACCCGGACGATGACGGTGGCCCGCGACCACGGCCGCCGGGATCGGCGGGGGCCCGCGGGGTTGGCGAGGCGCCCGCTGTCCGGCAGGTCAGTCGTCTGCCGGGCAATCCCGGCCGGCAGGTCGGTGGGCTCGCCGAGCGCGCGGCGGAGTGTGGCGAGCAGCGCGTCGTAGTCCAGCGCGTCACTCGCCACCACCTGCCCGGCGCGGCGGGCCGCGCCGAAGAGCTCCTCGCGGGTCGGCTCCAGCACCGAGCGGAGGCCCGCGACGTCCTCGGGGACACCGCGACCGCTGAAGTTGCCCGCGCCCTCGCCGTCGGTCCAAAAGCGGAGTCCGCGGCCGGCGTGGATGCGCCGGTGCGTCGCCTCGGGGTCGGGGTCGGCGCCGGCCTTGGCGGCGAGGCACGCCTCACGCAGGGAGGCGAACGAGGTCTC
>JBHELW010000100.1:0-8347 GCA_046262915.1 Mycobacteriales bacterium
ACAGCCGAGCGGCGGCCGGGTTCCAGCCAACGACGCGACCGTTGTCGGTGATGACGATGGGGTCGCCGATGTTCCAGAAGAGCTCGCCGACGAGCTGGCCGTGCGGGTGCGACGCGGTGTCGCTCATGAGGCGTTCGGGCTCATGAGGCGTTCGGGCTGACGACCCGGTAGGCGTCGTAGACGCCCTCGACGGTCCGCACCGACTGCAGCAGGTGGCCGAGGTGCGCGGGGTCGGCCATCTCGAAAGTGAACCGGCTGACGGCGACCCGGTCACGGTTGGTCGTCACACTCGCCGACAGGATGTTGACGTGGTGGTCGGAGAGCACGCTCGTCACGTCGCTGAGCAGCCGGGTGCGGTCGAGCGCCTCGATCTGGATCGCGACGAGGAAGACCGACCGCTCCGACGGCGCCCAGCGCACCTCGACGAATCGCTCGGGCTCGTCGCCCAGGCCGGCGACGTTGACGCAGTCGGTCCGGTGGACCGACACGCCGCGCCCGCGCGTGACGAAGCCGATGATCGTGTCACCCGGCACGGGTGTGCAGCAGCGCGCGAGCTTGACCCACACGTCGCTCGCGCCCTTGACGACGACGCCGGGGTCGCCGGGCGGCCGCGCCCTCGACGCCTTGGTCGGTACCGCGGTCTCCGCCAGGTCTTCGGCGGCTCCCTCCGGCCCGCCGAGCGCCTGCACCAACCGCTGCACGACTGTCTGCGCGCTGAGGTGCCCTTCGCCGACCGCGGCGTAGAGCGCGGACACGTCGGGGTAGCGCAGGTCACGGGCGAGCGTCGGCAGCGCCTCACCGGCCAGCAGCCGCTGCAGCGGCAGGCCCTGCTTGCGCATCGCGCGGCTGATCGCGTCCTTGCCCTCTTCGATCGCGTCCTCGCGGCGCTCGCGCGCGAACCACTGCCGGATCTTGTTGCGGGCGCGCGGGGTGCGCACGAACTGCAGCCAGTCCTGGCTGGGCGCGGCCGTGGCGGCCTTCGACGTAAAGATCTCGACGACATCGCCGTTGCGCAGCTCGCTCTCCAGTGGCACGAGCCGCCCGTTGACGCGCGCGCCGATGCAGCGGTGGCCGACCTCGGTGTGCACGGAGTAGGCGAAGTCGACCGGCGTCGCGCCAGACGGCAGTGAGATCACGTCGCCCTTCGGCGTGAAGACGAACACCTCGCCGGCGTAGAGGTCGAAGCGCAGCGAGTCGAGGAACTCACCCGGGTCTCTCGTCTCGCGCTGCCAGTCGAGGATCTGCCGCAGCCACGCCATCTCGGCGGTGCCCTCGGCGGACGTGGCGAGCTCGGCGTCGACGGCCTTGGCGTCCTTGGACTCCTTGTACTTCCAGTGCGCGGCGATGCCGTACTCCGCGACCTTGTGCATCGCGGAGGTGCGGATCTGCAGCTCGACGGGCTTGCCCGCCGGCCCGATGACCGTCGTGTGCAGCGACTGGTACATGTTGAACTTGGGCATCGCGATGTAGTCCTTGAACCGTCCGGGCATGGGGTTCCAGATCGCGTGGATCGCGCCGAGGGCGGCGTAACAGTCGCGCACGGAGTTGACGGTGACCCGCACCCCGACGAGGTCGTAGATGTCGCCGAAGTCGCGCTCGCGCACGAGCATCTTCTGGTAGATCGAGTAGTAGTGCTTCGGCCGGCCGGTGACCTCGGCCTGGATCTTCGACCCAGCGAGCTCGGCCGACACCCGCTCGATGATCTCGGAGAGGAAGGTGTCGCGCGACGGCGCCTGGTCACTGACCAGCCGCGCGATCTCGTCGTAGCGCTTGGGGTACAGCGTCGCGAACGCGAGGTCCTCGAGCTCCCACTTGATGGTGTTCATGCCGAGCCGGTGCGCGAGCGGCGCGTAGATCTCCAGCACCTCCCGCGACTTGCGCTCCTGCTTCTCGGGCGGGAGGAACTGCAGGGTGCGCATGTTGTGCAGCCGGTCGGCGAGCTTCACGACGAGGACGCGCGGGTCGCGCGCCATCGCGATGACCATCTTGCGGATCGTCTCGGCCTCGGCCGCCTCGCCGAACTTCACCTTGTCGAGCTTCGTGACCCCGTCTACGACGAGAGCGACGTCGGAGCCGAAGTCGGCCTCGATGGACGCGATGGTCGCGCCGGTGTCCTCGACGGTGTCATGCAGCAACGCGGCGACGAGGGTCGTGACGTCCATGCCGAGCTCGGCGAGGATGCCCGCGACCGCAAGCGGATGCGTGATGTACGCGTCGCCCGATCGGCGCGTCTGCCCCCGATGTCGTGCTTCCGCGACCTCGTAGGCGCGCTGGACGGGGCGCAGGTCTGCCTTCGCGTGCGTCGCGCGCACGGTCTTGAGGATGGGCTCGATCTCCGGCGCGACCGCGGTTTTCCCGGGCGTGGCCAGCCGGGCCAGCTTGCCCCGCACGCGCCGGGTGGGCGCGGTGCTCGGCGGGCGTGATGTCGACGAGAGGGGCGCGGACTCGAGAACGGCTGACGCCGGGGCAGGTGCTGCCGGTTGGGTTGGTGCCGGTTGGGTTGGTGCCGGTTGGGTTGGTGCCGGTTGCGTCGGTGCCGGGTGCGCGGCCGGTGTCTCGATCGTGTCCGCGGCAGCCGCGTCCGTCGTCGCGGGCACGGCGTCGGAAGACACGGCCGGTCCTCCCCTTGGACGACGGCGGTTTTCCACTATAACGACGGTGATCGCCGCAAGATCGCGCGCGTCACGCGCGCGTTACGTGCGGATCATCCGCGCACTGCCGCGCACTGCCGCGGACGCGTTTCGCCGGTCGCCGGTCGCCGGTCGCCGGTCGCCGGTCGCCGGTTGCCGAAGGCCCGCTGCTACCCCGATTCGACAACAAAACCTTCCCGCGCGGAATCTTGATGTCGAATCGGGTGTGCCAGCATCGCGAGCGTGCGCGCTTAGCCGGCGCGCCGCCGTTGGGCGTGCGCGAACGCCGCGCGAAGACGACGGGCAACGCCGCCGAAGTCGTTCACAGCCTCGGTCCAGCCCCAGCGAACGACCGATAACCCGAGGTCCTCAAGTCGCTGCTGTTGAAGTTTCTCTGCCCGCAGTTGCGCGGTGGGGTCCCGGGCGCCGACGTCGTCGCTGACGACGTACTTCGTCAGACCGTCCGCGAGTCCGACCGTGCACTCCTCGACGAACAGGAAGTCGACGCGCGCGACGAAGCCGAGCGCATCACAGATCACCTGCTGCGTCGCCGGCCGCGGCAGGTGGTGGTCCCGCATGCCGACGCGTGAGATCGACTCGAGCGGCGACTCGGCCTTCGGGTCCGCGAACGCAACAACCGCGTGCGCCTGCTCGATGCGCGCGAGATGCCCGAGCCGTGTCACGGCCGCGGCGAGGTCAGCCTCGCTGACGGCACCTCGATGCAGGAGCGTGTCGGCGGCAACAACGGCTTGGTCGAAGCTCGCGCTCCGCGCGAGGTCGATGACGAGCCGGGCGGGCGAGGTAACCGCATACCCAGCTACAGCCGCGCGGTCCACGTCGTCGAGCGGTTCCCGATGTATGACGACGTCCGCGCGGTGGATGCTGGAAAGGGCCGGTCGGTGGTCGACCGTCACAACTGGCCGCGCGAGCGGAGCGAGCAGCGGCACGTCGTGTGCCACTGCCGCTGACATCCGGCTGACGAGTGCGCCTCGATGCGTGAGCGCCGCCGCACCCGCGAACATCAGGTGTCGCCGCATCTCGTCCGCGGCGCGCAGCACGGACGTTTCGACGTAGACGCCGCGGCGCAGCGCGGTCCACCGGCCCGAGCGAACCGCCCACGCCACCTGACGGAAGGTCAGCCCAGCCGCGCGCGCGTCCGCGTTGGTGAAGACGCGGCCGCGCAGCGGCTCCGGAGTGATCGCGTGCGCGGGCACGATCGGAGCATCGCGCGGACACGCACCCGACGTCCGCGGCTGTCCACAACCCCCGATTCGACAGCAAGGACCGCCATCGCCGCGTCTTGCTGTCGATTCGGGGGTGCTCCGGGCGTGGTGCGAGTGGCGGGGCGGTGCGGGCAGGGGCGGGCGCGGGTTGCAGGTGCGGGTTAGCGGCGCTTCTTGCTCTTGCCCGGGCGGCCGCCCTTGCGCTTGCGCTGCTGACCCGGCCGTGGCGGCCGCGCGTTCGCCCGCGTCTGAGGTCGGTTGCTCGCTGCCGCTGCTCCGCCGGACGTCGTTGCCTCCGCGGTCGCGTCGCCCGCTGTCGCCGGCACTGCGGCGCTCGCCGGAACAGCGATACTGCCGCCGCCCGCAGCGGCCGCGGCGAGGCGAGGCGAGCTTTGCCGCGCGGCAACGCGCGCGGCCAGCGCCTTCATCTGCGGCTCCGTCTCCTTGAAGTCGACGAGCAGCGGCGTCGCGATAAAGATCGAGGAGTATGCGCCCGCAGCGATACCGACGAACAGCGCAAGCGCGAGATCCTTCAGCGTGCCGGCACCGAGTAACCCGGCACCGACGAACAGCAACGCGCCGACCGGCAGCAGCGACGTAAGCGACGTGTTGATCGAGCGCATGATCGTCTGGTTGACCGACAGGTTGGCCGCCTGCGTGTAGCTCATCCGCGACCCACCGGCCAGGCCGATGGTGTTTTCCCGCACTTTGTCGAAGACGACGACGGTGTCGTAAAGCGAGTACCCGAGGATCGTCAGCAGGGCGATAACGGTCGACGGCGTCACCTCGAAGCCGACGACGGAGTAGATGCCCGCGGTGATCAGCAGGTCGTGCAGCAGGGCGATGATCGCGGCCATCGCCATCTTCCACTCGAAGCGCATCGAGATGTAGGCGATGACGAGGACGAGGAAGGCGAGCAGGCCCTTGAGCGCCTGCGCGGTGATCTGACTCCCCCACTTGGCGCCGACCGTAGAGGGGCTGACCTCACCCGGCTTGAGCTGGAACTTGGTCGCGAGCGCGCTCACGACGCGGTCGACCTTGCTGTTGTCCAACGGCGGCGTCTGCACCCGCATGCGGTCATTGCCGACGCGTTGGACGACGACTTCCTTGATGCCCAGGTCCGAGACCGCGCGCTGCGCCTCTGCAACGCTGTGGCCGTTGGCGCGGAAGTCGAAGATCGCGCCGCCGCGGAAGTCGATGCCGAGGTTGAGCCCGCGGACGAACAGCAAGCTGACCACCGAGATGAGCATCACCGCGCCCGAGACCGCGTACCACGTGCGGCGCTTGCCAACGACGTCGAACGACGTCTCGCCGCGGTAGAGCTGACTCGCGAGCGACATCTCAGGCCTCCCGCGGGCGGGTCGCGGGGACGCCGGCGGCGACGGGGATCGCCGCCTTGATGCCGACGAACCGACCCTCGCTGAAGAGCTTCGTGCGCGTCAGCGCGAGCACAGTCGGCCGCGTGAAGAGGTAGGCGATGGCCACGTCGAGCAGCGTCGACAGGCCCAACGTGAAGGCGAACCCGCGCACCGCACCGATCGAGAGCACGTAAAGAGTCGCCGCCGCGAGGAAAGACACGACGTCGGCGGCGAGGATGGTCCGGAACGCACGCGCCCAGCCGCGGTCCGCGCCAGATCGCAGCGTGCGGCCCTCGCGGACCTCGTCTTTGAGCCGCTCGTAGAACACGACATAGGAGTCCGCGGTGATGCCGACCGACACGATGAGGCCCGCGATGCCCGCGAGCGACAGGGTGAACCCGATCATCTCGCCGAGAACGACCACGAGCGCGTAGTCGAGCGCCGTGAAGATCGCCAGGCCTAGCACGGTGACGAGGCCGAGGCCGCGGTAGTAGGCCAGCGTGTAGACGATGACCACGGCGAGGCCGAGCATCCCCGCGAGCACGCCGGCGTGCAGCGACTTTTTGCCGAGCGTCGGTGAGATCGTCTCGGTCTGGCTGGTGTCGAAGGCCAGCGGCAGCGCACCGTACTTCAGCACGTTCGCCAGTTCGGTCGCGCTCTTCTTCGTGAAGTTGCCGGTGATCTGCGCGCGCCCGCCGGTGATCGGCTCGTTGATGTTGGGCGCCGACTGAACGACGCCGTCGAGCACGATGGCGACCTGCTTGTTGACGTTTTGCTTGGTCACGTCGGCGAAGCGCCGGGCGCCCTTGTCGGTGAACTCGAGGTCCACCTCCCACTCCCCGGTCGACGCCTGGCCGGCGTCGACCGTTGCGATCGCGTTCTTGACGTCGGTGCCCTCTTGGACCGACTTGTCGAGCAGGTACTTCGCGGAGCCGTCGCGCTCGCACGAGACGATCGGGAAGTCCGGGTTGTCGTCACCGGCCGCTTCCGCGCGTTCGTCGGGCTGCGAGCAATCGAGATCCTGGAACCGCTTTTGCAGCGCGGCCTGGTCGAAGGGGGTGGCGGACGCGGACGGCGTCGCTGCGGTGACAGCCGACCCGGTCGGCGTAGGACTGGCGGCCTGCGGCTGCACGAGCGCGGCACTGACCGGACGCTTTCGCGGGGACTGCGTGGCGCGCCCGGTGGGCTTGATCGTCGCGGTCGTGCTATTGGGCGCGGTCGGTGCCGGCGAGGCGACGATCGGCCCCGGCGCGACGGTGCTCAGCACGGGACGGAAGCGCAGCTTGGCCGTCTTGCCGACGAGACGCAGCACGTCGCTCCGGCCGGCATTCGGGACCGCGATGACGATGTTGCGCGAGCCTTCCGCGGTCACCTCGGACTCGCCGACGCCCAGCCCGTTGACCCGCTGCCGGATGATGTCGACCGCCTTCGACAACTGGCCCTTCCTCGGCGACGGCCCGCGAGAGGTCAGCGTGACGCTCGTCCCACCGCGCAGGTCCAAGCCGAGCTTGGGCGACCAGCCCTTTATCGCGATCAGGCTGTAGAGCGCGACCAGCGCTAGCACGATGACCGCCAGCGACCGCACTACTCGCGGCTGCGCCTTGCTCGCCACATCTCTCCTTTGAGGGTGCTCGGTTGGTTCACGGCGAACCGCGTCTTTACGACGCCAAGGTCTCCGGCTCGCTCGGTGATACGACCTGCGCGACCGCGCCGCGGGCGAACCGGGCCGCAACGCCGGGCGCAATCTCCAACGTGACGGTGTCGTCGCCGAGTTCCGTCACGGTGCCGTAGAGGCCCGACGTCGTCATGACCTCCTGGCCGCTGGCGAGCGACGACTGCACCTCCTGCGCGCGGCGCAGCCGGGCGCGCTGCGGCCTGATGGCCAGCAGGTAGAAGCACGCGCCGATGAGCAAGATCGGGACCAGCGCCCCGAGCGGGGACCCGCTCTGTCCGGCAGCAAGCAACGTCCGGCCTTTCCGGTGATGGACGCGCCGAGACGACCCCGCGCGTGCCACGACGACGCGTGGCGAGTTCGCCGCGAGTCTAAGGGAACCGTCACCTTTGGCCGGGTTGCGCCGTTATGGGCTACGGCGGCGCGCACCGAGCGCGCGGAGAGGCGGCGACGATGCGCCAGATCCGCATCCAGCGCCAGCCGCGCGCGCGACGCCCACGCGAGGAAGTCACCGTGGCCACCGCCAAGCCCCGCCGGCGCGACACCGCCGCGGCCGACTTGCTCGGCCGCATCGACAAGCTGCTCGCCGCGCGCTGAGCCAGCCGGGGTCGAAGTACGCCGGGTCGAACTACGCCGGGCCGAGCTACGCCGGGCCGAGCTACGCCGGGTCGAATAGCCCAGGAGCCGCGGCCGCCGCACTCGCCGGCGGCGTGAGCCCCAGGTGCGCCCAGGCGCTGGCCGTCGCGACTCGCCCACGTGGCGTGCGGGCCAGCATCCCGGCGCGCACGAGGAAGGGCTCCGCGACGCACTCGACCGTCTCGGGTTCCTCGCCGACGGCGACGGCGAGCGTCGTCAGCCCGACCGGTCCGCCGGCGAAGCGGCGGAGCAGCGCGTCGAGGACCGCGCGGTCCAGCCGGTCGAGCCCCAGCAGGTCCACGTCGTAGAGCGCGAGCGCCTCCACCGCGACCGGCTCGGTGACGACCCCGGCCGCGCGCACTTCGGCGAAGTCGCGCACCCGCCGCAGCAGGCGGTTGGCGATCCGCGGTGTCCCGCGCGACCGGCGGGCGATGACGGCCGCGCCGTCGGCCTCGAGCGATACGCCGAGCAGCCGCGCGGAGCGCCACAGGACCGCCTCGAGCTCGCGGTCGTCGTAGAACTCCATGTGCCCGACGAAGCCGAACCGGTCGCGCAGTGGGCCCGTGAGCAACCCGGTGCGGGTCGTCGCGCCGACGAGGGTGAACGGCGCGACGTCGAGCGGGATCGCGGTCGCGCCGGGCCCCTTACCGATGACGACGTCGACGCGGTAGTCCTCCATCGCGGCGTAGAGGAGCTCCTCCGCGGGGCGCGCGATGCGGTGGATCTCGTCGATGAAGAGCACATCGCCGGCGCTGAGCGCGGTGAGCATCGACACGAGGTCGCCGGCGCGCTCGATCGCAGGCCCGCTCGTCACGCGGATCGTCGCGC
>JBHELW010000101.1:0-8966 GCA_046262915.1 Mycobacteriales bacterium
GTCACGCTCTACGTCGGGCGCAGCCCCGACGAGCCGCCGCTCGCGCAGGGTCAGGCGACCTGGCTGCAGGGCGAGGTCGCGGGCCGGGGCATCTACGTCGCCGCGCTGAGCTTCCCGGCGGCCGGCCGCTACGTCGCGCTCGCGGTCGCGACGACGAAGGACGGCGCCCGGCTGCGCGGCGGGACGTCACTGACCGTCGCCGCGAAGTCGAAGTCGCCGGTCCGCGGCGAGCGCGCGGTCTCGGTCGTCACACCAACCACGGCTCGTCCGGACGGCGCCGACCCGCTCTGTTCGCGCAAGCCGGTCTGCTCGGGCCATGCCGTCTCCCTCGACGCCGCGCTGCGCAACGGCAAGCCGACCGTCGTGACCTTCGCCGCGCCCGCCTTCTGCGTATCCGAGCTCTGCGGACCGGTCGTCGACATCGTCGACCGGATCGCGCGGCCGCAGCAGCGTGCGCTGAACTACGTGCATGTCGAGGCGTACCGCGACCATGGGAAGAACAACGCCCCGCCCTTGGACGCGTGGCACTTCTCGTCCGAGCCGTGGACGTATTTCATCGGCCGGGACGGCGTCGTCACCGACCGGCTCGCCGGTGCGCTGGGCGACACCGAGGTCAAGACGCGACTAGCGCGCCTCGGCGTCACGGTCTGACGCGTCACCAGATGCGGCGGTGCGCAGTCGCACCGCGAGGCGAGCCGCCGCGGTCGCCGGGTCGGGCGACTCGGTGATGGCGCGCACGACGACGATGCGCCGCGCGCCGTGCTCGAGCACGGCGTCGAGGTTGTTCTCGTCGATGCCGCCGATCGCGAACCACGGCTTGCCCGCGCCGGGTGGCGCGACGTCAGCGGCGTGGCGCAATAGCGCAAGGCCGGCCGCCGGCCGGCCGGGCTTCGTCGGTGTTTCCCAGACCGGCCCGACGCAGAAGTAGTCGACGTCGGGGTCCGCGACGGCTGCGTCGACCTGCGCCCGGTTGCGTGTCGAGAGCCCGATCAAGTGCTCCCGGACGTGTTGTCGTGCCGCGCGCGGCGGGGCGTCGGCCTGACCCACGTGCAAGATGTCGGTGTCCGTTGCCTGGGCGAGGTCAGGCCAGTCGTTCGCCGCTGAGAGCGCGTCCAGGCGGGCCGCGACCGCCGCCACCGTGACCAACGGCGCGCGCAGGTCGACGTCCAGTCGCTTGTCGCGAACCTGGACGATGTCGACGCCCGCGCTGATGACGTCGGCCGCGAAACGTCGCAGCTCGTGCTCGTCCGGCCGTGGCGCCGTGCACAGGTAGAGCCGCGCGCGCGCCAACCGCTCCGCCCGCTGCGCGCGAGTCGCGAACGGCCGCGTCGACATCGTGCCCGCGACCGCGAAGGGCTCGACGATCTCCTTCTTGTCACCCACCGGCAACGGCCCGCACGAGCTCTAGCTTGTCGCCGTCCGCCAGCACCGTGCGCTCCACCTCGGCGCGGACCAGCGCTGTTCCGTTGCGCTCCACGACGACCCAGCCGACGCCGAGCCCGAGGTCGCGCAGCAGCTCGGGCAGCGTCGTGTTCGCCGCAACCTCGCGGCTGCCGCCGTTCACGGTGACGCGCATGCCAGCGATCGTATGGAGCGCTGGCGAATGGCCCGGCTGGCGCGACCGCGGATCACGCCCGCCGCCGGCGCACGTCCGGCGCGTCAGAACGCGAGCGCTTGCGCCCGCCGCTTGACCTCGCGACCGCGGTTCTCCCGGAGTGCCGCGATCGGTGTGCCCGGGAGCGAGTCGTCCGGCGTAAACAGCCAGCGCACGGCGGCCGCGTCGTCGTAGCCGGCGTCCCGCAGCACCGTGATCGTGCCGGGCAGGCCCTTGACGACGGCCCCCTCCGCGACAAACGCCGCCGGCACCATTTCCGCGCCGGTGCTCCGGCGCAGCGCAAGAAGCCGACCGTCACGCAGCAAGGAACGCACGCCGTGAGCACTCGTCCCGAGTGCCGCGCCGACGTCGGCGAGCGTGAGCCACTCCCCGGCCAGCTGCCACACGTCGTCTGTCGCGCCGCCGGTGTCGCGCGCCCCGTCGTCGTCGCTCGGTAACTCGGTTTCGGTCGGCACGCACTCTCTCTACCCTGCACGCATGTACGAAGGAAAGCTGGTCCGCCTCCGCGCGCAGGAGCCCGCGGACATCCCGCTGCTCTTCCAGTGGTTCAACGACCCGGAAGTCACGTCGTACCTCGCGCTGCGCTATCCGCTCTCCATGCGGGACGAGCAGGACTTCGTCGAGTCGGTGAAGTCCGTCGGCTACCAGCACGCGCACTTCGCGATCGAGGCCAAGGACACCGGCGACCTCATCGGCGGTGTCGACCTGCGCGAGGTCAGCGCCGAGAACCGGCACGCCGACCTGGGCATCGCGCTCGGTAACAAGGCCTACTGGGACCGCGGCTACGGCACCGACGCCATGCGCACGATCTGTCGCTTCGGGTTCGAGGAGATGAACCTGCACCGCATCCAGCTCTGGGTGCACGGCACCAACCCGCGGGCGCAGCGTGTCTACGAAAAGATCGGGTTCGTCGTCGAGGGGCGCGCACGCGACGGCTGGTACAAGCAGGGCGAGTACGTCGACATGGTGTTGATGGGCCTGCTCGAAGGTGAGCTGAAACCGGGCGACTAGCGCGTTACGGCGAAGCGGCTACTCGCCACCGCCGTCGTCGTCAGGACCGGGAGTGTGCTCGCCGCTGCGGCCGCGCCCCTGGCCGTGGTCGTTGCTCTCGCCGTGGCCATGAGCGTGCGACGAGTTCGGCGACTCCGTCTCGTCCGCGTCCGGCCGCTCCGTCTCGTGCGCCGCGGCGCGCGTCTTCTTGCCGCAGTCACTGCGCGCCGCCGCTGAGACAGCCGCGCCATGACCGGGGCCGGGGCTCGACTTCGCCACGGACGACACGTACTCGCCGTGGTTTCGCGCGTCGCTCGGGCAAGGTGCCGGCGATCCGGCGGGGCGAGGCCCGCGGGTTGTGGTCGGTGCCGCATGCGGCGACCGGCTCGGCGCCGCGTGTGCGCTCGAATGCGCTACGCCGACCGCGCTCGCGTGCGAGGTCAGGCTGATGCCCGACGTGGCGACGACTGCGGCGCCACCACCGACAAGGGACGCCGCGGCGAACCCGGACACGACACCAAGCGTGAATCTCATGCTCTGGTCTTCGACCGCCCGCGCTCCTGCCCTTTAACCCGATCGGGGGAAAGTGGCGCGGCAAGTGGGAACGCGTCCTTCCACACCGGGTCAAACCCGGCAGTGACGATCGCGGTCGCAACTTCGGCCGGGCTGCGCGTATCGCTGACCGCGAACTGCTCCTGGCTCTCCCCCGGGTGGGCGTAGCCGCCGGGCTCGGTGGAGCTGCCCGCGGACATGTGCGTGACCGCGATCCGCAGCAGGCCGTCCCGCAGCGCCGCCGGTTCGCGCGTCGACAGCACGATGCCCGCGTCGGGCACCGCCAGCCGCAGCGCGGCGAGCGCCTGGGCGTAGTGGCGGTCGCCGACCGGCTCGACGGGCTGGTAGCCGGACGCCGACGGCTTGATCCGCGGGAGGGCGACAGTGACCTCGGTGCGCCAGTAGCGGCGCGCCAAGAACGCTGCGTGCGCCGCGACCGCGAGCACGTCCGCGCGCCAGTCGGTCGCCAACCCGAGCAGCGCGCCGATACCGAGCCGGCGTACCCCTGCCTCCGCGGCTCGCTCCGTCGACGCCAGCCGGCGGTCGAAGTCGCGCTTCCAGCCGGCGATGTGCACCGCCGCGTACCGCGTCCGGTCGTAGGTCTCCTGGTAGTGCACGACGCCCTCCACGCCGGCCGCGACCAGGCGCGCGTAGGTGTCGTCGCTCCACGTCTGCGTCTCCACCGCGATCGACGGCACGAACGGCGCCAGCCGGGACACGACGTCGACGAGGTAGTCGGATGAGACGGCCAGCCGGTGCTCCCCGGCCACGAGCAGCAGATGCCGAAACCCGCGCGCGGTCAGCACACGTGCCTCCGCGACCGCCTCGTCGGGCGACAGCGTCCGACGCCGGACCGCCAGCGGCTTCGCGAAACCGCAGTACGTGCACGTCGACAGGCACTCGTTCGACACGTATAGCGGCGCGAACAGCCGGACGGCCCGCCCGAACCGTTGCGCGGTGAGCGCAGCGGCGCGCTGCGCAACGTCCTCGAGACGATCCGCGGCGGCCGGCGAGAGCAGTGCCGCCAGACCGCGCAGGTCGAGGTGCTCCCGCTGCAACGCGCGATCCACGTCGGCAGCGGGCGCGCTCTCGGCGTACGCCGAAAGGCTGGCGAGGTCGAGCCGCGCGAGCTCGTCGGCAAATGCCGCGGCGGCGACGGTGGTCACTCCAGGAAGCCCGTGAGGGGCGACGACGCGGCCGCGACGTCGTGGGCTGCGGCGCGCCCCGCGCGGTAGCCGAGACGTCCTGCATGCGTCGCGAGGGCGAACGCGCGCGCCATCGCTACGGGGTCACGCGCGACCGCGATCGCGGTGTTGACGAGCACGGCGTCGGCGCCGATCTCGAGCGCGAGCGCAGCGTCACTCGGCACGCCCAGCCCGGCGTCGACGACGACCGGCACGCGCGACTGCTCGATGATGATCTCGACGGCGTCCCGCGTGCGCAGCCCGCGGTTGGAGCCGATCCACGACCCCAGCGGCATCACCGTCGCGCAGCCTGCCTCCTCGAGGCGCTTGCAGAGCACCGGGTCGGCCGGGCAGTAGGGCAAGACGGTGAACCCGTCGGCGACGAGCCGCTCTGCCGCACGCAGGGTCTCAATGGGGTCGGGAGCGAGGTAGCGCGGCTCGGGCGTCACCTCGAGCTTCACCCACGACGGCAGCCCACCGGCACGCGCCAGCCGCGCGAGACGCACGGCTTCGTCGGCGTCGACGGCGCCGGAGGTGTTCGGCAGCAACAACAGCCCGGGCGGGACGAAGTCGAGGATGTCGCCCTCTCCCGCCTGGTCGAGGTCTACCCGACGTAGGGCGACGGTCACGATCTCGGTGCCGGATGCCGTCAGGGCGTCGCGCATCACCGCGTGGGCGGCGAACTTGCCCGTGCCGACCAGTAGCCGCGAGGAGAACGTGCGGTCGGCGATGACGAGCGGGTCGTCCGCGGCGGTTGCCACCGGGGTCTCAGCCGCAGCGCGCAGCGTCACGTCGGTCATCGGCGCTCCCCTCGCGGGCATTACCCCGATCGGGTCGACGGGTCGCCAGCGGTTCTCAGCCGGCCTCTCAGCCCGATCTCCTCGAGCTCCCCGGGGACTGTCTGCACCGTCGAGTCTACGGCGGCGCGCCGGGGCGTCAGATGCCGGGGTCGGCAAGCCGCAGCGAGTTGAGCAGCGTCTCCGCGGCGTCGATCTCGGCGACGACCGCGGCGACCGACGGTGCGACCGCGACCTCGCGCTGTGGGAACAGAAAGATGTTGAGGACGTCGTTGGCGCCGACCGCGAGGCCGCGGCTTTCGCAGAACTCGCCGAGTGCGAACTCCCAGGCGAAATCCGCGCGCGAGTCGTCATGCGCGACGTGGCAGTAGTAGGTCAGGAAGCGGTTGCCGCGCAGCACGTAGTGCTTGACGCCACCGCGTCCCGCCGACTGGTAGCTGAAGCCGACCGACTCCAAGTCGTCGATGAATGCCACGATCGCCGTGCCGCCTCAGCCGCGCCGACGGACCACGGGATCGACCCCGTTGACGACGTGCTCCACCGGCTCACCGCCGACGGCGCGCCCGATGTTGGCCACCACGGTCTGCAGGATGCGCAGCACGCTCTGTGCGGTCGCACCGGCGGCGTGCGGGTAGAGGACGACGCGGTCTGACCGCAGTAGCGGCGAGTCGGGCGGGGGTGGCTCGGACTCGAAGACATCAAGTGCGGCGCCACCGAGTTGGCCGGCGTCGAGCAGCTCCAGCAACGCGGACTCGTCCACGATGCCGCCGCGCGCACCGTTGACGACCACCGCGCCGCGCGGCAGGCGGGCGAGCCGATCCGCACCGAACATCCCGCGTGTCTCGCCCGTCAGCGGGATGACGATGACCAGAACGTCGCTCGCGGCTACGAGCTCGTCGAGAGTCTCGGCGTAGCGCGCGCCCTGCTCGGCCTCGGGTGGCCGCTGCGCTCGCGACCAGTAGCTGACGTCGCAGCCGAGTGCGCCGTAGCGCTGCGCGCACAGCTGGCCGATCGCGCCGAACCCCACGATCCCGACGCGCTTGCCGGCGAGCTCGCTCGCGCCGCGGCTCGACAGCTCGAGCTTGGGCCAGCGCCCGGCGCGCACCTCGGCGTCCGCCCACACCATCGACCGCAGCACCGCGAACGTCGCGCCAACGCACCACTCGGCGACACTGACCGTGTTGGCGGTGCCCGCGTTGGCCACCGGAACGTCGCGCGCCGCGAGCGCGTCCAGGTCGAGGGTCTCGACGCCGACCATGGGCTGCTGCACGAAGGCGAGCCGGTTCGCCGCCCGTGCTGCTTGCGCATCGATCCCGAGCTCGCCGGTCCAGTCGCCAAGGACGAGGTCAACGTCGCCAATGGCGTCGTGGACCGAGCTTGCGGTGCGGACGCCGGGCTCGACGACGTCGACCGGTAGCTCGCCGAGCATCCCGCGCACCGCGTCGAGTGGCAGCGGAACCAAGGACAGCAACCGCCAGCGGTCGGTAACCGCTGCGCGATCGCTGGCGGCTGCGCGATCGCTGGCCGCTGGGCTGTCGGCTCCGCCGGGCATCAGCGGATCGTGCCATGCACCCAACTGGCGCCGGCGCGTCACCCGCGCCCAGCCGGGTAAGGGCGACGCGTGCCAGCGACGAAGCAGCAGGCGCGCCGCGCCCGCGCGCAGCTCGAGGCAAGCCCATGGGCCGAACGCGTCGGACGTCTGGGCTTGTGCTCACGAGGGCTCATCTACTGCGTTGTCGCGGTGATCGCCCTGCAGGTCGCCTTCGGTCGCAGCCGCCAGGAGATCGACCGCCAGGGCGCCCTGCGGACGATTGCGGCGAAGCCGTTTGGTACGGCGATGCTCCTCGCCCTGGCCGCCGGTTTCGCGGCCTACGCGCTGTGGCGGCTGACAAAGGCCGCGCTCGGTTCCGGCGAGGGCAGCGGCCGCGCCAGCGGAGCAACCGGCCTCGCGAAGCGCGCCGCCGACGTCGGGCGCGCGCTCGTCTACGTCTTGCTCTGCTGGACGACCCTCCGCGTCGCCACGTCGCACGAGACCGGCAGTGGCAGCAACGCCAAAGTGCGCTCCTGGTCGGCGCGTTTGATGTCGCATGCGAGCGGTCGCTGGCTCGTCGTCGTCGCCGGCGCCGCGCTCATCGTGACCGGTGCAGTTCTCACCTTCCGGGCGGTGCGGCAGAAGTTCGAGAAGCATCTCGACATGCGGGCGATACCTCCCCGCCTCCGCGCACTCCTCCCGGCCGTGGGATCGGTCGGCTACACCGCACGCGGTGTCGTCGCCGCGCTGGTGGGGGTGTTCCTCGCGCACGCCGGGTGGACGTTCGACCCGAACGAGTCGGTCGGCATCGATGGCGCGCTGAAGCGGCTCGCCCACCGCGCGCTCGGCCCCGCACTGCTGTCCGCGGTGGCTCTCGGTCACCTGGCGTTCGGCGTCTTCTCCTTCGTCGAAGCGCGCTGGCGCAAGGTGCTGGACCCCTAATCCTTGCCGCTGGCCGCCACTAGATCACAGCAGCCGACCCGAACGGTTGCGCGCGAAACCGTGAACGGTTTCGCCCGGCCGCACGCTCAGTCGTTCGCACGGTTGCGCGCGCAACTACCTGTGGGGGCCAGGGCGGCCGGTGCGGGATGCCTCGGCATGTCGCACGAGGCTCGAGCGCGTCGCGCTTGTGTGAGCCGAGAGCGCGACGTACGGTCGAGGCGCGGTGGGGAAGCCGCGACGTCCGGCTGCGCAGGCGCAGCACCACAACTGACCTCGTCGAGGACGCGCCATGGCTCCCCGCTTCACGGCCCGTCGGCCCGTACGCGTTGTCGCGGCCGCGATTGCGTTAGGAGTGCTGACGACCGCGGCCGTCCCGACCGTGGTGCGGGTACGACGCGGCGACACACTCTGGGCGCTGGCCCGCCGCTACCACACGTCCGTGGCCGCGCTGCGCGCCCTGAATCACCTGCCCGGCAACAACGTGATCCGCGAAGGCGAGCTGCTGCGGTTGCGCCGCCCGCCAGCCGTGGGTCGCGCGCGGACCGCGGCCCCGACCCGGCGCGTGCGCGTCGTCGAACGCGGCTACGTCGTGCAGGCTGGCGACGGCGTCATCCGTATCGCCCGCCGCTTTCGCGCAGAACCCGACTGGATCGCCCACCGCAACCGCCTGCCGCGTTCACGCATCGTCCGGATCGGCCAGCGGCTCGTCGTACCCGTGCGCGTCGTCGCGACGGTGCCGCCACCGGCCAAGCCCACGTCGGCACCAGATCGGGTGCCCGTGAAGACCGTCATGGCACTCATCCGGACCGAGGCGCGGCGCGCACACATCGACCCGAACCTCGCGCTCGGGCTCGCCTGGCAGGAGTCCGGCTTCAAGATGCACAAGGTGTCGGCCGCCGGCGCTGTCGGCGCGATGCAAGTGCTGCCGTCGACCGGCCGATGGGTCTCGCGCTACGTCGTGCACCGCCCGCTGGACTTGCGCAACGCGCGCGACAACGTCATCGCCGGCGTGCGCTACCTCGCCGTGCTGCTGCGCGTCGCGCGCAAGCCCGACCTCGCCATCGCGGGCTACTACCAAGGCCTCGCCTCTGTCCGCCAGCGCGGCATGCTGGCCGTGACGCGGCGCTACGTCGCAAACGTGCTCGCCTTGCGCCGGCGCTTCGCCGCGCGCACCTAGACTCGCCAGACGTGGACGCGACGGTCGTCGACCCACTCGTCGGTCGGCTGCTCGACGGCCGCTACCGCGTCGACTCGCGCATCGCGCGCGGCGGGATGGCGACGGTCTACAGCGGTTTCGACACGCGCCTGGACCGCACCGTCGCGATCAAGGTCATGCACGCGTCGCTGGCCGAGGA
>JBHELW010000102.1:0-1453 GCA_046262915.1 Mycobacteriales bacterium
CGCAGAGCGAGCGGCTCGCCTCGTTCGGGGCCAATGTCTGGCTCGTTGACGAGATCTACCAGCAGTTCCTCGCCGACCCGAACAGCGTCGACGCGGCCTGGCATGACTTCTTCGCCGACTACGAGCCGGGGACCGACGGCGCTCGCGGCGACGGTGCGACCGCCACCACCGCACCGCCCGCAGCGACGACCGCCGCCCCCACGGCTGCTCCGACCGCACCAGCGCCCGCGCCGGCGCCGGCGCCTGCGCCTGCGTCACCGAAAGCCGCCGAGTCCGCCCCCGGCGTAGCGCTCAAGGGCGCGGCCGCCCGCGTCGTCGCCAACATGGAAGCCAGCCTCGCGGTGCCGACCGCGACGAGCGTGCGTGCCGTGCCCGCAAAGTTGCTCGAGGACAACCGCACCGTCATCAACCGCCACCTCGCCCGCGGTCGCGGCGGCAAGGTGTCGTTCACGCATCTCATCGGCTACGCACTGGTGCAGGCACTGAAGTCCTTCCCCGAGATGAACAACAGCTACGCCGAGAGCGGCGGCAAGCCGACGCTGGTGACGCCGGAGCACGTCAACCTCGGTCTTGCCATCGACCTCGCGAAGGACGATGGCAGCCGCTCACTCATCGTCCCGTCGGTCAAGGGTGCCGAGACGATGGACTTCGCCGGGTTCTGGTCGGCGTACGAGGACATCGTCCGGCGCGCCCGTGCCAACAAGCTCACCGCCGACGACTTCGCGGGCACGACGATCAGCCTGACCAACCCGGGGACGATCGGCACGGTGCACTCGGTGCCGCGGTTGATGGCGGGGCAGGGCGCGATCATCGGCGTCGGGGCGATGGAGTACCCGGCTGAGTACCAGGGTGCGGCGCCGGAGACCCTCGCGCGCCTCGCCGTAAGCAAGACCATAACGCTGACGTCCACCTACGACCACCGCATCATCCAGGGCGCGCAGTCCGGCGACTTCCTGCGCCGCATGCACCAGCTGCTGCTCGGCGAGGACGAGTTCTACGAGGCTGTCTTCGCGGCGCTGCGCATCCCCTACGAGCCGGTGCGCTGGGTGCGCGACCTGACGACGACGCACGAGGGGGAGGTCGGCAAGCCGGCTCGGGTCATCGAGCTGATCCACGCCTACCGGGTGCGCGGTCACCTGATGGCCGACACCGACCCGCTGAACTACCGGCAGCGGCGGCACGCCGACCTCGACGTGCTGAGTCACGGCCTCACCCTGTGGGACCTCGACCGCGAGTTCCCGACCGGCGGTTTCGCCGGCCAGGACGTCATGAAGCTCCGCGACATCCTCGGCGTGCTGCGCGACTCCTACTGCCGCACGGTTGGTGTGGAGTACATGCACATCCAGGATCCGGAGCAGCGACGCTGGATCCAAGACCGCGTCGAGCGCCGCTTCGACAAGCCCGACCGCGACGAGCAGCTGCACATCCTCGAGCGGCTGAACGCGGCCGAGGC
>JBHELW010000103.1:0-8513 GCA_046262915.1 Mycobacteriales bacterium
CCTTGTCGAGCGGGCGCGGCTTCTCCTTATGAGTAGGCGACACGTGGACGGCCTTGCCTTCGCAGGGGCCCGAGCGATGGCGCAGTTCTTTGACGTCGCGGCGGTCAGAGACCCAGCCCGACCACCGGCCTGAACCGCCGCGACTTTGTGGTGTCGGAGGCGGACTTGAACACCGGGAGAGGGGCTTCTGGAGCCGAGTGAGCCCGCGCGAGTGCTCTTTCGTGCTGTACCCCGGCACGAGACCGCCGCTACTCCCCGCATTTGCGCGGAGTCGGAGGGGCGGTCTCGTGCGTTCGACTGCCCTGGCAAATCGGCGCCTCGGCTAGTCGTTGCCGCAGCGGCGCCCTAGCGGCGGCGGAATCGATGTGTATAGAGCAAGAGGCCTGAGCAAATCACCAGGTTCGCCGCTGTCATTTCCGCGGCGGAAGCTCCTGCGCGCCCGATCGCGTAAATGAACAGACCGACGGCGACCCCGGCGGCAATCGCTCTACCCGCCGCTATCAACGACTCGCTCCTGAGCCTTGCTCCGCAAAGCGCGCCCCTCGAACACTGGATCCGAACATGGCTCGTTGAACCTGCGCGACGGGATGATTCCCCAGATAGTGACCCAAATGAAATGACAAGCCTCCTGGACAGTCGGCCCCGCCTCGCTCTGGAAGCACCTCGCGCACTCCTCTGGTGTCGGAGGGGGGACTTGAACCCCCATGCCCTTGCGGGCACATGGCCCTCAACCATGCGCGTCTGCCTATTCCGCCACTCCGACGTGGCGCGGCGCCCGGCCGGTTTCACCTTGGCGCTCGCGAGCGTGCAGGATACCGGGTGCCCAGGCACTCGATTCCCCGATGGAGGACCACATGACCAGCAGCAGTGAGACCGGCGGCGTCACCGGAACCGCCGACAAGGACTACAACATCATCTGGTTTACCGAGGCCTGCCTGAGCAACGCGCTGCGCCTGGAGACCTACATCAAGGACGCCGAGCGGGGCGGCGACAGCGAGCTCGCCGAGTTCTTCAAGAAGGCGCAGGCGGACAGCCGCAAGGGCGCCGAGAAGGGCAAGGCACTCCTCAAGTCGCGCCTCGGCTAGTGGTCTGTCGGCTTCATGAGCGACGTCGTTAATCTCTGCCGCGACCTCATCCGCATCGATACGTCGAACCCCGGCAAGCCCGAGCGACCCGCTGCCGAATACGTCGCGGAGAAACTAGCGGAGGTCGGGCTCGAAACCAGGATGTTCGAGTCCGACCCGGGTCGGGCGAGCGTCATCACGCGTATCGAGGGCAGCGACCCGAGTCGCGGCGCGCTGCTGATCCATGGACACCTCGACGTCGTTCCCGCTGACGCCGGCGACTGGCAGGTCGACCCATTCAGCGGCGAGATCAAGGACGGCTGCGTGTGGGGTCGTGGCGCGGTCGACATGAAGGACATGGTTGCGATGACGCTCGCCGTCGCGCGCGGCCTGCGACGCGAGAACCGGAAGCCACCGCGCGACCTCGTCCTCGCGTTCGTCGCGGACGAAGAGGCGGGCGGAACCTACGGCGCGCGGCACCTCGTCGACGAGCACGCCGACCTCTTCGACGGCTGCACCGAGGCGATCAGCGAGGTCGGTGGCTTCTCGCTATCAGTCTCGGAGGACCTGCGGCTCTACCCAATCGAAACTGCCGAGAAGGGCATCGCGTGGATGCGCCTGACCGCGCGCGGCCGCGCGGGTCACGGCAGCATGATCAACGACGACAACGCGCTCACGGCGCTCTGCGAGGCCGTCGCACGCCTCGGTCGACATCGCTTCCCGGTCCACGTCACGCCGACCGTTCGCGCGTTTCTCGAGGCGATCTCCGACGCCCTCGGCGTAGAGCTCGATGCCGACGACGTCGAGGCGACGATCGCCAAGCTCGGGCCGATCGCGCGGGTCGTCGGCGCGACGATTCGCAACACCGCAAACCCGACGCAGCTCGAGGCCGGATACAAGTCCAACGTGATCCCGCAGATCGCGAGCGCTGTCGTCGACGGCCGCTTCCTCCCTGGTTTCGAGGATGAGTTCGAGCGCGAGCTCGACGAGGTGCTGGGCACCGAGATCAACCGCGAGTACATCCACCACAACGTGGCGGTCGAGACGTCCTACGACGGGGCGCTGATCGACGCGATGGCGGCGGCGCTGCGCGCCGAGGATCCCGGCGCTCGGCCGGTGCCCTACATGCTCAGTGGCGGCACGGATGCGAAGTCGTTCTCCACCCTGGGCATGCGCTGCTTCGGGTTCTCGCCGCTCAAGCTCCCGGCCGATCTCGACTTCTCCGGGATGTTCCACGGTGTCGACGAGCGCGTGCCCGTGGATGCGCTCGACTGGGGAGTGCGCGTCCTCGACCGGCTGATCGCGAACTGCTAGCGCGTCGTCGTCAGTCCTCGATGTCGTCGTGGCCGGTCGGCCAGCGCACGCGCTCCGGATACGCCGCAGGCGGGGCGGACACCTCGTCAAGGGCCCGGGCGATCTCGGTCGGCAGCGTCACCTCCTCGGCGAGCAGCGAGGCCGCCAGCTGGTCGGCCGTACGCGCGCCGATGATCGGCGCAGTCACGCCCGGCTGATCGCGCACCCACGCCAGCGCGACCGCGACTGGCGACACGCCGAGGCCGTCCGCGGCAGTCAGCACCGCGTCGACGATGCGGGTGCGGTCGGCCTCGAGGTAGGGGGCGACGAAGCGGTGGTAGCTCGCGTTGGCGCCACGCGAGTCCGGCGGCACGCTACGGCGGTACTTGCCGGTCAGCACGCCGCGGCCGAGCGGGCTCCACGGCAGGATGCCGACGCCGGCGTCGAGGGCAGCTGGGATGACCTCGCGCTCGATGCCGCGCTGCAGCAGGGAGTACTCCATCTGTGTCGACACGATCGGCGCGCGACCGCGGGCTGTCTGGTGCTCTGCGGCGCGAGCGAGCTGCCAGCCAGCGAAGTTCGAGACGCCGATGTAGCGCACGCGCCCCGTCGTCACGGCGTAGTCGAGCGCGGCCAGCGTCTCGTCGAGCGGCGTGACCGTGTCCCACGCGTGCACCTGCCAGAGGTCGATGTAGTCGGTGCCCAGCCGGCCGAGCGACGCATCAAGCGCGGCGAGCAGGTGGCCGCGCGACAGCCCGCGACCCATCGGACCTGGGCCGGTCGCGCCGTACGCCTTCGTCGCGATGAGCAGCTCCTCGCGGCCGCCTTCCTTCGCGATCAGCCGGCCGAGGATGCGCTCGCTCTCGCCGCGCACGTAGACGTCCGCGGTGTCGATAAGCGTGCCGCCGGCTTCGCGGAACGCGTAGAGCTGCAGCGCCGCGTCTTCCTCGTCGGTGTCGCCGCCCCACGTCATCGTGCCGAGCGCCAGTCGCGAGACGATCAGCCCGCTCACGCCGAGGTGCCGGTGCTTCACGCGCGTGACGATAGCCTCCACGCGGTCCGCGACAGGGAGGGATCGTGCAGCTCGCGCTCAACGTCGGCTACTGGGGCGCGGGACAGGACGCGGACGCTCTCGAGCTCGCGCGCGAGGCCGACCGGCTCGGCTTCGCGGTCGCGTGGGCGGCTGAGGCCTACGGCTCCGACGCCGCCACGGTGCTCGCCTGGATCGCCGCACACACGAAGCGCATCGGCGTCGGCGCCGGGATCTTCCAGATCCCCGCGCGCTCGCCGGCGATGACGGCGATGACGGCCGCGACACTCGACTCGCTGTCCGGCGGGCGCTTCCGGCTCGGCCTCGGGCTGTCCGGACCGCAGGTGTCCGAAGGCTGGCACGGCGTGCGTTACGACGCGCCGCTGCAACGCACGCGCGAGTACGTCGAGATCGTGCGCCTGGCCCTGCGCCGCGAGCGGCTCGTCTACGCCGGGCAGCACTACGTCTTGCCGCTCCCGGACGGTCCGGGCAAGCCGCTGAAGCTCACCGTGCATCCGGTGCGCGAGCAGATCCCGGTCTACCTCGCGGCGATCGGGCCGAAGAACCTCGAGCTGGCCGGCGAGATCGCCGACGGGCTCTTGCCAGTCTTCTTTTCCCCGGAGCACGCGGCCGAGATCCTCGGCGCGGTCGAGACCGGCCGGCGGCGCGGCGGCCACCCGGGGCTAGACGGGTTCGACGTCGCACCAACAGTCCCGATCTCGACCGGTGGCGACCCGCGCGTCGCCGCAGATGCGGTGCGGCCCTACGCCGCGCTCTACATCGGCGGCATGGGCTCGCGTGAGAAGAACTTCTACAACGCGCTCGCGACGCGCTATGGCTACGGCGACGCGGCGAAGACCGTCCAAGACCTCTACCTCAGCAAGGACTACGCCGGGGCCATGGCCGCAGTGCCGTACGAGTTCGTCGACGAGACGTCACTGCTCGGCCCACGCGAGCGCATCGCCGAGCGCATGCAGGCGTTCGCCGCCGCGGGCGTCACGACGCTGGGGCTCGTGAGCTTCGCCGCGTCTCTCGACGAGCGCGTCGCGCAGCTGCGCGTCGCCGCGGAGGCACTCGACAAGGCCGGCGTCGGGACGTGACGGCGTTCGCGGCGGCGACGAGCTGTGTCGGCGATACCCGGCTCCACCTATCTATCTGGCAGTCAGCGGTCCTCGGCGCGACGCAGGGCCTGTCCGAGTTCCTGCCGGTGTCGTCCTCCGGCCACCTCATCCTGGTGCCGTGGGCAGCCAACTGGCGCGACGTCTACTGCGCGAAGCAGGGCAACAAGTTCTTCGACGTGGCTCTGCACATGGGCACGTTCCTGGGGGCGGTGATCTACCTGCGACGCGAGGTGCGTGCCCTGGTCCGCGGGTTCTTCAGCTCGGTCCGTGCTCGGGCGGTGCGGACGACCGAGGAGCGACTCGCTTGGCTGCTCGTGTTCTCCGCGATCCCGGGCGCTCTCGCCGGTGCGCTGTTCGAGGACGTCATCGCGGAGAAGCTCGGGCAACCGTGGCAGATTGCCGCGTTCCTCGCGGTGTTCGGCATCCTGCTCTACGTCGTCGACCGCCGCGCTGCACAGCGCACCGCGATGGCAGACCTCTCGCGGACGCAGGTCGGCGCGATGGCCGTCGCGCAGATGCTCGCGCTGATGCCGGGCGTGTCGCGGTCCGGCGTGACGATCACCGCCGCGCGCGCGGGTGGCGTCGATCGTGACGCGGCCGCGCGCTTCTCGTTCCTGATGAGCCTGCCGATCATCTTCGGCGCGGGCCTGTACGGCGCGCTGTCGCTGAGCGACGGCGGTGGGCTCAACGGTCAGACGCTGCAGTTCGCCGTCGGCGTCGTCGTGTCGGCCATCACCGGCGCGGTCGCGGTGTTCGGGCTGCTCAGCTATCTACGCCGGCATTCATTCGGTGCCTTCGCGGTCTACCGCCTGGCCGCCGCGGCCGCAGTCGTGGCGCTCATTGCGACCGGCGCGCGGAGCGCGACGATCTGATGCGCAGCACGGCATGACCACACTGCTCCTCGTCCGGCACGGGCTGACCGAGATGACGGGGCCCGTGCTCGCCGGCTGGACTCCCGGCGTACACCTCGACGAGCGGGGGCGGCGGCAGGCGGCGGCGCTCCGCGAGCGTCTCACCGAGATAGCTATCGCGGCGGTCGTGTCGTCGCCGTTGGAGCGCTGCGTCGAGACCGTCGCAGAGCTCGCCCGAGACCACGGCGTCGAGGTGGCGACGGACGACCGGTTCGGCGAGTGTGGCTACGGCGACTGGACCGGGCAGGAGCTGAAGCGGCTCGTGAAGGACCCGCTATGGCGACAGGTGCAGGCGCACCCGTCGGCCGTGACGTTCCCGGGCGGCGAGGCACTCCGCGATGTGCAACATCGCGCGGTCGCGGCGGTTCGCGAGTGGAACGCGCGGGTGGGCGACGATGTCACCTGGCTGGCGTGCAGCCACGGCGATGTCGTCAAGGCGGTCGTCGCGGACGCACTGGGTCTGCACCTCGACACGTTCCAGCGCATCGTCGCCGACCCGGCGTCGCTGACCGTGATCCGGTACACCGCCTTGCGGCCGTTCCTCGTCCGGCTCAACGACGTCGGCAGCACCGCAGATCTGTTGCCGCCGAAGCGCCGTCGGCGACGTCCTAAGGCCGCGTCGTCGGATGCTCCAGTCGGCGGCGGCGAGGGCGGCGCGACGTAGGCTCGGCTTCCCCCCGAGCCGCCCGGAGTCGGTGTGCCGCGTCAGGTCTACTCGTTCGACCCGCCCGAGCGCTTCGTCGCCGGGACGGTCGGTCAGCCGGGGGAGCGCACCTTCTTCCTGCAGGCGCGCGGTGGCGGCGCCGTCGTCAGCGTCGCACTCGAGAAGGTTCAGGTCAGCGTGCTGGCCGAGCGGCTAGGCGACTTGCTGGACCGCGTCTTGCGGGCGCGCGGCGAGTCGTCGGGTGAGTCGGAGGAGATCGAGGACGTCGCGCCGCTGGACGCGCCGATCTTCGAGGAGTTCCGCGTCGGCACGATGCGGCTGTCGTGGGAGGGCGAGGACTCGCGGATCGTCATCGAGGCGCTCGCGCAGACCGGCGACGAACCGTCGGAACCGCCACCGGAGGAGGTCGCGGTGGACGATGACGACGACGACGACGAGAACGGACCCGACGTACTGCGCGTGCGCATTACGACCGCGGCCGCGCGCGCGTTCGTGCGCCGCGCACAGCGCGTCGTCGCCGCGGGACGCCCGCCGTGCCCGCTGTGTGGTCTGCCCCTCGACGCCGAAGGGCACGTCTGCCCGCGTCAGAATGGTCACCGTGCCTGAGGCGGTCGCCGACCAGGAACGCGCCCTCGGGCTGCTGCATGGCGGTGACCTCGTCGTCGAGGGCCGGATGATCGTCGCGTCCAACACGACGCTCTACTGCTCCGTGTCGGACGGCGAAATCACGGCGAATGCCATTTACAAGCCGGTGCGTGGGGAGCGACCGCTCTGGGACTTCCCCGACGGCACGCTCGGTCGTCGCGAGGTCGCCGCCTACTTGGTGAGCGACGCCACCGGCTGGGACATCGTGCCGCCGACTGTTTGGCGCGACGGCCCGCTCGGCGAGGGCATGGTGCAGCTGTGGATCGATGTCGACGACACGGTTGATCTCCTCTCGCTCGCGCGCTCCGACCACCCGCAGCTACGGCGGATGGCGCTGCTCGACGCGGTCATCAACAACGCCGACCGCAAGGGCGGTCACCTGCTGCCGTGCCCCGACGGTCACGTCTACGGCGTAGACCACGGTGTGTGCTTCTCGGTGGAACCCAAGCTGCGCACGATCCTCTGGCGGTGGCGCGGCAAGCGGTTCCACGCCGACGAGGTGGCGGTGCTCTCGGCACTTCGGGACGACCTCGACGGTGAGCTGGGCGGCACGCTCGCGGAGCTGCTTGCGAGCGATGAGGTCGAGGCGACGCGCGCGCGTGTGCGCCGGTTGCTCACCCGGGGCGTATTCCCGAAGCCGAGCCCGGACTGGCCCGCGATCCCGTGGCCGCCGTTCTGACGCCCGCTAGTTAGTCTCGGCGACGTGGAGTCGTGGTCCGTCGCTGCGCCGGTGCGCCTGCCCGGCGACGGCGTTCCGTTGCGGCTGTGGGACACCGCGACCAGCGAGCTGCGGCCGCTTGCGCCGGGTGCCGAGGCGCGCATGTACGTGTGCGGCATCACCCCGTACGACGCGACGCACCTCGGTCACGCGATGACCTATCTGACCTACGACCTCGTGCAGCGAGCGCTGCTCGACTGCGGCGTGCAGGTCCGGTACGTACAGAACGTCACCGACATTGACGACGACATCCTGCGGCGTGCGCTGGAGCGCGGCACCGACTGGTACACGCTCGGCCGACGCGAGATCACACTGTTCCGCGCCGACGTCGCCGCCCTCAACATCCTGCCGCCGAGCGACTACGTCGGCGCGGTCGAGTCGATGCCCGAGATCGTGTCGTTCATCGGTCGGCTGCGCGCGGCCGGCGCGACTTACGACGTCGACGGCGATGTGTACTTCTCCGTCGCGACGGCGCCGCACTTCGGGGCGGTTGCGAACCGGAGCGTCGCGGAGATGCTGGCGCTCTCTGGCGAGCATGGTGGCGACCCCGAGCGGGAGGGCAAAAAGGACCCGCTCGACCCGCTGCTCTGGCGCGGCGCGCGGCCCGGGGAGCCGAGCTGGGAGGCGCCCTGGGGGGCCGGCCGGCCCGGATGGCACGTCGAGTGCTCGGCCATCGCACTGAGCCGGCTCGGCACGACGTTCGACGTCAACGGCGGCGGCGCGGACCTTGCGTTCCCGCACCACGAGATGTCGGCCGCGCACACCGAGGTCGCCACCGGCACCTGGCCGGTCGCGCGCGCATTCGTGCACACGGGCCTGGTCGGCCTCGACGGCACGAAGATGTCGAAGTCGCTGGGCAACCTCGTCTTCGTTCGCGACCTCCGGGCCAAGCGCGAGCCGGCGGCGATCCGGCTCGCACTGCTCGGGCACCACTACCGCACGACCTGGTCGTGGACCGACGCGGATCTCACCGCGGCGGAAGAGCGGCTCACGCGCTGGCGGGCGGCGGTCGCGCGCCCGGGTGGCCCGCCGGTCGACAACCTGCTCGACTCGCTACGCCGGCAGCT
>JBHELW010000104.1:0-6606 GCA_046262915.1 Mycobacteriales bacterium
GCTCTGGCCGATGAGACGTGTGCGGATCCCTAGAGCACCACGCTGTGCTGGGACATGCGACAAGTTCCCGCTCCCCCATGCGGGCACCCAGCCCGGCACGGCGGGACACGCCGAAGCCACGCGCTGGGTGCGACTAGTGACGTCACGGGCGGAACGCCCGGGTCGGCCGGCAGCCTAACCGAGGACGCCCGTCCGAGGCGAGCGGCGGCTCAACCGGCGAACGCCGCGATCTGCACGACGGCGCGGTCGACAGCGGCGCGGGCCTGCGTCGTCGACGAGGCACCGGAGATCATGAACGCGAAGCGCACGGCGCGGTTGGACGCGGTTGCGGTGTAGCCGACGAGCACGACTACGCCGGACAGCGTGCCGGTCTTGGCGGAGACGCGACCCGCCGCGGCGGTGCCACAGAAGCGGTCCTTCAGCGTGCCGTCTCGGCACGCGACCGGCAGGTCACCGCGGAACTCCGCGCCCGCCGCCGTCGGCGCCACCTTCGCGAGCCAGGTCGTCTCGGCGACCGGCGTTTCGCGGTCGTACGCCGAGAGCCCCGACCCATCGGCGAGTGACCCGAGCTGCATGCCCAGTCTGACGCCCTGGTCTTTCACGGCCGAGACGCCGGACGCCGTGCTCCCCGATGCGCCCGGCGTTGTACGGCCAAGCTCCTTCGTCAGCATCTCGGCGTAAAGGTTGTCGGAGTTCTTGAGCATCGAGCGCACGATCGCGCCGATCGTCGGCGACCGGCGCTCGACGAGGACGTGCGACGCCGCGGCGGGACGGCCGAGGTGATCCGTTCCGGCGACGGTGATGCCGGCGTTGGAGAGCGCGGTGCGGAACCGGCCGAGATTCGGCAGCACGGGTTCTGCGAGGTAGCTCGCGTCCCGGCGCCACGTGTTGCGGTCGACGACGAGTGCGGACAGCGGCCCCAGCTCGTCCGGCACGAAGCTGGCCTTCCAACCTGGCGCGCGACGGACCCGGTCGTACCGCGTGTCGTCCGCGTAGAGCGCGCCCCACACGGTGTGCAGCCCGTCGGCGGCGAGCGCGTTCGCGAGCTGCTGCAGGTGCGCGGTCGTCAGCGTCGGATCACCGCCGCCGACGAGCACCAGGTCGCCGTCGAGGAAACCGTTGACGACCTCGCCCGTTGCCGCGACCTGCGTGGCGAGCTCCGTCGTCGACCCCAGCCGGAGCAGCGCGGTGGCCGCAACGAGGCTCTTCTCGGTCGACGCCGGCGCGGATCGCACCGTCGCGTTGTGGCTCACGACTGCACCGAGCCCGTCGACCGCGACGTACATCCCGAGGGCGCCCGCGGTCGACCCACGCATGGCGGCATAGACGCGGTCCCGCAGGATCTGGCCGGGTGTCGCCGCGAACGCTGGCGTCGCGCGACCCGCAAGCAGGCAGCAGGCGGTCGCGACGAGTACTGCGGTCGCGCTGCGGCGCGCGGGGGCCGTTCGGGTGCGGAGCATCCGCCTATCGTCGCGCATGGCTGGCAGCAGGAGGCGATGTGGTCGACGGAGACGAGATGCGGGAGCCGGTAGATGCGGCGGTGGAACCGCGCCGGGCGCTCGTCATCGCGGCGCACCCCGACGATGTCGACTTCGGTGCCGCCGGCACGGTCGCGACGTGGACCGACGCGGGGTGGGACGTCCGCTACGTCATCGCGACCCGCGGACAGAGAGGGGTACAGGACGCCGACGGAGACCCCACGGCCTTCGGCACACTCCGCGAGGCCGAGCAGCGCGCGGCGGCGGCGGCTGTCGGCGTAACCGACGTGACGTTCTTGGATTTCATGGACTCGGAGGTCGTGGACTCGCCGGCCCTACGCCGAGACATCGCGCGCGAGTTTCGCCGGCACCGTCCGCACCGGCTGCTGACGATGGATCCGCAAATCACGCCCACCGACTTCTTCGTCAACCATCCCGACCACCGCGTCGTCGCGACGGCGGCGCTGGACGCGACGATCACGGGTGGCACCACCGCGGCGATCTTTCCCGAACTGCAGCGCGACGAAGGCCTGCCTCCGTGGCGCGAGCTCGAGGAGACGTGGCTGATGGGACCCGCGGGCGGGCCGCACGTCGTCGACATCACTGCGACGGTCGACCGCAAGATGGCCGCGCTGCGGGCGCATACGAGCCAAACCAGCAGCTGGGACTTCGAAACGTTTCTGCGGGCGCGGCTCGCCGAGCGCGGCCGCGACCACGGCTTCGCCTACGCCGAGTCGTTCCGGGTCATCACCTATATCCGCCGCTAGTTGCGAGCAGCGCAACAGCTAGACCGTGTTGGCACGCGCGCCCTCGATGGCCGCGGTGACGATCGACTCGACGTGCTCTGGGTCGATCCCCAGCTGGTGGCCGATGTGCACCGACCAGATCTCAGCGCGCAAGTTGGTCTCGAAGTCGAGCTGCGCGCGCACGTCGGCGCGCGCAGCCTGTCGGTTCTGGCTGATCATGACAAACGTGCTCAGGAAGATCGCCTCCAGGCTCACGATCATCGTGAGCAGCCCGAAGGGGAACTTGTCGAACACCAATGAGGCGCCGATGGCACCGACGTTGATGAGCACCCATACGGCGAACCACGCCGTGTGGAGGTAGACGAACCGCATCGAGCCGGCGAAGCTCGTGATGCCGTCGGCGATGCGGTCCTGCGCGCGCTGCAGCGCGTCGACGATGGCGTTCTCGTGCGGCATCCGCTGCGCAATCGTCGCGAAGAGGTTGCCGTCTTCGACGCCGTCTGCCTGGTCGATAATTCGGCAGGCCGGGCACTCGTGGACGCGGGGCGCTGGCATGGCGCAGACGCTAGCGGTAGCGCGCCGCGCCGCCACGCGATACTGACCGCACCAGGCAACGCTCCGCGACCAGACGGGCCGGAGGGCAGTGACGGACAACCCGCTCGACGTCGCCGACCTGCGCGACCGAATCGACAAGGCCCTCGCTGAGTTCGTCGCCGCGCGCGTGCCGGTGCTCGAGGCCGTCGCCGAGGAGCTCGGCGCGCTGTCCGACGCGATTGCCGAGTTCCTGCTGGACGGGGGCAAACGCCTTCGTCCCGCGTTCTGCTACTGGGGCTGGCGCGCCGCCGGTGGCGCCGACTCCGACGCCATCGTTCGCGCCGCGGCCGCGCTGGAGATCCTGCACGCGTGCGCGCTCATCCACGACGACGTCATGGACGGCTCGGAGACCAGGCGCGGACGTCCGGCGGTCCACCGCCGGTTCGCTGCGCTGCACCGCGGCGAAGCCTGGCGCGGCTCCCCCGAGTCCTTCGGCGCCGCGGCGGCCATCCTGCTCGGCAACATGTGCCTCATCTGGTCCGACCAGATGCTGCACTCCGCCGCCCTCGACGACGACGCACTGCGCCGCGCCCGCTCGACGTACGACGAGATGCGCGTCGAGCTCATGGCCGGGCAGTACCTCGACATCCTCGAAAGTGCTCTCGGCGGCGCTTCGGTAGAGCGCGCGCTGCGTGTCGCGCGATACAAGAGCGGCCGCTACACGATCGAGCGGCCCCTCCGGCTCGGCGCCGAGCTGGCCGGCGCCTCGACGTCGGCCCTGTCGACACTGGCCCGCTACGGCTTGCCGCTCGGTGACGCCTTCCAGCTCCGCGACGACGTTCTCGGGGTCTTCGGCGACCCTGCGGAGACCGGCAAGCCGGCGGGCGACGACCTGCGCGAGGGCAAGCGAACAGTGCTCGTCGCTATGGCGGTACAGCGGGCGACGCCGGCGCAGGCCGCTGTCGTTCGCCGGCACCTCGCTGACCCGCATCTGGACACCGACGGCGTTGTCCGTCTGCGTGAGGTCATCACCGACACCGGCGCGCTGGCGGCCGTCGAAGACCTTGTCGCCGAGCTGACCGCCCAGGCACTGGGCGCGTTGGACGCCGCCGACCTCCCAACCGAACCCGAGTCGATGCTGCGCCGCCTCGCGGTCGCCGCAACGGCTCGCCGCGGGTAGCGGCAACTGTCCGATTTGACAGGCGCGGCAGGGATCACCGCCGCTGCGTCCAAAGGTCTTTTCGAACCCCCCGTTCGCCTCGCCGTAGGGACAGACATGTCACGCCATCGTTTCGCCGCCCTTGCCGTCGCCGCGATCGTCGCGCCGCTCGCTCTCGGTGCGCTGCCTTCGGGCGCGGCGCCGCGCGGGCCAGTACGGATCGGCGTACCGACGACCGTCGGCAAGTCCGCGACCGTGACCTACGGCGGGACGCTCCCGGCGGGTCGCAACCCCGGCAGCGTCTGCGCGACGCCCGCCAGCGCCGACGCCCAGCGCGTGCGCGTGGACGTGCCCGCCGGCGCTTACCAGCGCGTCGAGGCGCATCTCACCTTCCGGATGAAGACCGCGAGCCCCGCGGTCGACGGCGTGCTCAGCGTGCTCGGTCCCGATGGTGCGGCCTTGGACAGCAGCGACGGCAACGGCGCGGTCGAAGAGGTCACCGTCAACAACCCCGCGGCCGGCGTCTACACCGTGCTGGCATGCGGCTTCGCGCTCGGCGCCCCGGCGTCCTACACCGCGGCGGCGCAGGTCGACAGCGTGCAGACCGCGGCGACGAACGCGCAGCGCTACCCCGCGGCGCCGTCGCAGGGACTGTCGTTCACGGCCGGCGTTGCGGCCGACCCGCAGCGCGACCAGGGCGAGCCCGAGGTCATGATCGACAACGGCGGCAACATCTACACCTGCGGTCCCTCGGGGTTCTCGAACATCGCGGACTACATGGAGGTCTCGACCGACGGCGGCGACCAGTACCACCTGCTCGGCGCCGCACCGCGCGGGCAGATCTCGACCGCCGAGGGTGGCGGCGACTGCGGTCTCGCGTCCGCGCCCGTGAAGAACGCGTCCGGCAATTACAACCTGGCCTACAGCGGCCTCGGCCCGCTCGCCAACTTCACGACCGCGACGTCGAGTGACACCGGCCGTAGCCTCGCCGGCTCGCCGGTGAGCGAGTCGCCTCCCGGCGTAGACCGGCAATGGCACGTCTTCATCGATGAGAAGACGGTCTTCCTCAACTACAACCAGAGCGCGATCAACCAGACGGTGCAGAAGTCGACCGATGGCGGCCTGACCTACGGCCCGGCCGTGTCCGTCGCGAACGACGGCAACCGCATCGGGCCGATGCGCGCGATCCTGCCGAAGGACGCCTCGCAGGCAGCCACGAAGTCGATCGTCTACTTCCCCTACACCGCGGGCTCGCGCGTCAAGCTTGCCCTCTCGCGCGACAGCGGCGCGACCTGGAGCACCTGCGTCGCGGTCAACGCCGAGGCCGACCCGAACGCCGGCTTCGCGCTCGCCGA
Organism: Mycobacteriales bacterium; assembly: GCA_046262915.1. Classification (GTDB taxonomy): domain Bacteria; phylum Actinomycetota; class Actinomycetes; order BP-191; family BP-191; genus JBHELW01. Next base: position 5,273 of record JBHELW010000104.1, read on the forward strand.
CCACGACCGCGCCGGGAACGTCTACGTGGTCTACGCCGAGAAGGGTGGCGACTACGACACGTACCTGACGGCGCTGCCGGCGGCCGGCGTGGCCGGCTGCAAGGACGGCAAGCAGTGGCCGGGCGCCCGGCCAAAGACGCGCGTCAACCGCGCGCGGGTCGAGAGCACGGTCATGCCGTGGGTGACGGCCGGCGGCGCGCCCGGGCGGGTCGCCGTCGCGTTCTACGGCACGGAGAGCATCGGCAACGCCAACAACGGCAACTTCAAGGCGGCGTGGGACGTCTACGTCAGCCAAAGCCTCAACGGCATGTCCGCAAACCCGTCGTGGGCCCAGGTCAAGGCGACCAACCACCCGTTCCACTACAACTCGATCTGCCTCGGCGGGCTCGGCTGCGACCTGTCCATCCCGAAGGGCGACCGGTCGCTCGCTGACTACTTCGCGATCGACCTCAACCCGAAAGATGGCCGGCTGAGCACCGTCTTCAACGCGTCGAACAAGGTTCCCAGCGATGAGATCGGTCACATCGCGACGCCGGTGGTCGTGACGCAGAACGACGGCCCCAGCAACCTGGGCTTCAAGCTCAAGAAGAAGCGCAACGTGCGACGCATCGTCTCGGTAGACCCGGCCGGCGACGCGATCGCGCCGTACTCGAACCTGACCCCTGGCGTGGCGGTACAGCTGCCGAGCGCGAACCAGGCGGCCATGGACTTCCAGAAGATCACGATCGACCCCGAGATCGACCTGGCCACCGGTCAGAAGGTGCCCGACGGTGGGTTCACCGTGACGATGAAGGTCAAGGGACTCTCTGACGGCGACCTCACCGACGCGCTGACCGGCACGAAGAGCCAGTCGCTGATCTGGCTGTGGCGCTTCTACAACGGGTTCCAAGCCGTTGGCGCGACCGCTGCGTACAACCCCGCTGTCGGCTTCACGTTCGGGTTCGACAACTTCACGACCCGCAGCACCGAGTCCGGTCAATACGACCCGACTGCGGAGAAGATCATCGTCTGGCCGCAGTCGATCACCATTCCCGGCAAGGTCAACCAGGACAAGGGTCTGATCCAGCTCAGCGTGCCGCGCTCGCTACTCCGAGAGCTGGCGGGCCCGACGGGCAACGGACAGGTGCCGCGCGAGCAGAAAGCGAAGCCCGGCTCCCGCTTCTACGAGGGCACCGCGCACTCGCTCGGCAACACGTTCACGCCGGTGCAGGCTGACCAGTCCTACCTCTACCCGGTCGACGGCACCCCGGCGATGGACTTCATCCTGCCCGGCAAGGCGGCGAAGGCCTCGTCCGGCGCGATCGTCCCCGCCGGTCGCGCCCGTGCGCCACGCA
>JBHELW010000105.1:0-2639 GCA_046262915.1 Mycobacteriales bacterium
CTCGAGCAGGCCCTCACCGAGCTGGGAGTAGTAGGCGTTGATCTGTCGCGCGCGCTTGGCGGCGTAGATGACGAGGCTGTACTTCGAGTCCGTGCGATCGAGCAGATCGTCGATCGGCGGGTTGGTGATCCCCTCGGGGACCGCGACGGTGCCGGACAAGCGCGAGACCTTTTCTCGAGGGACGACAGGCGACGACGCCGGCGCACACGCGCCACGCTCAGGTTTCGTCGTGCACCAAGGCTAACACGCGGGTCGCGGCCCGCTCGATGTCGTCGTTGACGACGACATCGTCGAACTCCCCCGCCGCGGCCATCTCGACCTCTGCGATCGCGAGCCGCGCCGCGAGCTCGTCGGGCGCCTCGGACCCGCGCTCGGTCAGCCGGCGCACCAGCTCCTCCCACGATGGCGGCGCGAGGAACACGAGCAGCGCGTCGGACATCCGCGCGCGCACCTGACGCGCACCCTGCAGCTCGATCTTCAGCAGCGCCGGCACCCCAGCCGCGAGCCGCTCCTCGACGGGCGCGCGCGGCGTGCCGTAGCGGAACCCGGCGTAGGCCGCGTGCTCGAGAAAAGCGTGCGCCGCGACCAGCTCGTCGAACTCGCGGTCGGAGACGAACCGGTAGGGATGACCTTGGCGCTCGCCGGCGCGCACCGGTCGCGTCGTGCACGACACCGACAGCCAAAGGTCGGGGTCAGCGCGACGCATCGCGGCGACGACGCTGTCCTTGCCGACGCCGGACGGACCGGAGAGCACGGTGAGCCGCGCGCGGCGCGGCCGCGCAGGTTCGCTCGCGGACGGCGCGTCAGTCCCCGCCGCCACCGGTTCCGAACTCGCGCTGCAACGCGCTGCGCTGGTTGACGCCGAGACCGCGCACCCGGCGGCTGCGCGAGATGTCGAGCTTCTCCATGATCCGCGCCGCGCGCACCGGCCCGACGCCGGGCAGCGCTTCGAGGACTGCGGAGACCTTCATCTTGCCGACGGCCTCGTCGGAGTCTCCGACGTCGAGCAGCTCGGCGAGGCTCATGCCGTGGCGGAGCTTGTCCTTCACCGATGCGCGCACCCGCCGCGCCGCCGCCGCCTTCTCCAGCGCCGCCGCCCGCTGCTCGGGTGTCAGCGGCGGAACCGGCACGCTGCGCCCCCTACGTCAGTCCAGCACCTGAGCGCCGTTGTCCGCGCTCTTTGTGGGGAAGCGGGAACCGTAGCGAGAACGCCGCGCGCGGGGCAACGCGCGCCCGGCTAGCGCCCGGCGTCGCCCGCCGTGACGTCGCCCGCAGACGCGTCGCTGCGCGGTCGCTCGATCTCACGAACCGCGGGATTGATGAGCAGCGACGCCGCCGTCGCGGTGTAGAGCACGCTCACCACCACGAGGACAGCGCGTACGTCAACAACGTTCAAGGCGACGCCGGCCAGGAGTACTCCGACGGGCATCGCGATGAACGACAACCCGACGTCGAGGCTGGTGACGCGGCCGAGCAGCCGACTGGGAACCCGCTCGTAGGTGACCGCGCTGTAGATGGGGTTCACCGGCCCGGTTGCCAGCCCGAAGATCACCGAGCCGACCACGAGCACCCACAACGGCGGCGCGATCGCGAAGAGCCACCCGCGCGCACTGAGTGCGAGGAAGCTCACGATGAACGCCGGCCGGCGTGCCACCCGCCGCCCGTGGGCGCCGTAGAGCAGCACCCCGGCAACGGCACCCGCGCTCATGACACCGGAGAGCGCGCCCAGGACGGCGGCACTGCCGAACGCCTCCCGGACGTAGACCGGCACGATGACGCCGGCCAGCGCCGAGTCGAGCCCGTTCGTCGCTGTCGCGGTCAGCAGCAGCAGCAAGATGACGCGGTCGCCGCGCAGGTAGCGCCAGCCCTCGCGCAGGTCGTCGAGATAGCGCGACGGCTCGCGCACCTCGTCCGTCGGCTCGCGATCCGGCACGGCGACGCCGACGAGGACGGCGGAGACGAGGAAGGTCGCGGCGTCGACCCAGAGCACGTTCGTCGCGCCGATCACGGCGATGAGCACCCCGGCGACGGGTGCGCCGATGAGCCCCGACGCGCGCATCGCCGCGTCCTTCAGCGACGTCGCACGCTCGATCGGCATGCGCGCAAGCGCCGCCGCCTGCGGGATCAGCGAGTAGCGCGCACTCGTGCCCGGCGCATCGAGCAACGCGCCGGTGAAGACGAGCACGAGCAGCTGCCAGAACTCCAGGCCGACGGTCAACTGCAGCAGCGGGATGAGCACGACCGAGACGCCGCTCGCGATGTCGGCCACGATGCTCGTCCGCTTGAAGCCGAAGCGGTCGACCAGTGGTCCGCCGAGGAACCCGGCCAGCGCGGTGGGCAGGACCGCCGCGGCCGCGGTGATGCCCGTGCGGGCCGGGCTCCCGGTCGTGACGAGGACGAACCACGGGATGGCGAGCGTCGACATCCGGTTGCCCGTCAGCGAGATGACGTCGCCGACGAACAGCGCCGCGATCGGTCCGCGTCGGCGGTCAGCCACGCGCGGTGTCTACGCCGGGCGGCTCAGCGAGGCGGCGAGGCGCGCCGCGGCGGCGCCCGGGTCGCTGTCGCCGGTGATCGGCCGCCCGACGACGAGCAGGTCGGCGCCGTCGGCGAGCGCCTGCTGCGGAGTCGCGATGCGC
>JBHELW010000106.1:0-6113 GCA_046262915.1 Mycobacteriales bacterium
AGCGTGCGCCCGTCGCGCAGCTCCAGCGTTTGCCGCAACGACGAGTCGTGACTGACCGCCCGCAGTGATGCGACGGGCGCGTCGACCGAGAGGTCGACCTCGATGAAACCGGCCTCGATCATCGCGAGCACGAGCGACGTCGTGCCGACCTTGAGGTAGCCCGACACCTCGTTCATGTTTGCGTCGCCGATGATGACGTGGAGGCGGCGATATTTCTCCGGGTCGGCGTGGGGCTCGTCGCGAGTGTTGATGATCGGCCGCTTCAGCGTCGTCTCGAGGCCGACCTCGACCTCGAAGAAGTCCGCGCGCTGGGTGATCTGGAAGCCCTCACCGCGGCCGTCTGCGCCGATGCCGACACGGCCAGCGCCGCAGAACACCTGTCGCGAGACGAAGAACGGCGTGAGGTGCCGCACGATGTCGCCGAACGGAGTCGAGCGCGGCATCAGGTAGTTCTCGTGCGACCCATACGAGGCGCCCTTGTTGTCCGTGTTGTTCTTGTAGAGCTGCACCGCCGGTTGACCGGGGATCGCGGCAGCGCGACGCGCTGCCTCGGCCATCACCCACTCGCCGGCCTTGTCCCAGACGACGCAGTCGCGCGGGTTGGTGACCTCGGGGGCGGAGTATTCGGGATGAGCGTGGTCGACGTAGAGCCGCGCCCCGTTTGTCAGGATGACGTTCGCGAGCCCGAGATCGTCATCTGGCGGCGGCTCGAGCGACTCGTGCGTCATCTCGAACCCGCGCGCGTCGCGCAGCGGGTTCTCCTCCTCGAAGTCCCACCGCGGCCGACGGTCACGCCCCGGCGCGTAGGAGTTGACGATCAACGACGACGCGACCATGTGATTCGCGCCGGGCTGGCTCGGCACGGAAATGCCGTACTCGGTCTCGGTGCCCATCACCCGCCGTGTGGTCACGGAATCAGCGTAGCCGCGCCGGTTACTGCCGGATGCCGCTCAGTCATTGCATCTGTAGATGCGCAGGTACGTGGCTGACTTAGTCGTCACGGATTCCACCCCGTAGGTCCCGCCACCCGCCGCCCAAAGCTCGGCGATCTCAACGTGCCAGTCGCCATCGTCGAACGAGTCACGCCTGCCCTCGCCCGTGAAGCCGATCTGCCGGACCTGCTTTATGTAGGAGTCTCGGATCTCGCCGACGTCGCCATCAACCCGGAGCACTGACTCCCACGCCCCGGTGCCGCACTGGGAACTTTCCGCAGTGGGTGCCACGGCGCGGGACCCAGCGACCAATGTCACCGTCGGGTGCTCGTCGAGTGCGGCGATTCGCTCCGACAGCGGTTCGTCGACACGCGGAAGCCGCAACGCCGGGAGGGGCAGTGTCAACTGCGGTGCTCGCTTTGGAAACGGCGACCCTGTCTCGGGGGACGGGAGGCCCACTGCGGGCGTGCCTCGCTCGAAGGACACGACCGCGGAGCTCGTCGCGCCGATGCGCTTGGTAGCGGTGCGCCGCGCGACGTGCACGGCGACGTACGCGCCGCCGATCCCGTCTGATTTCCCCGAGCATTCGATGCCGACCAGCTTGTCTGTCGGGCTGGCCGACCTGAGAGGGCGCAACGGAATCGGCTGGCGAGGGCCCGACTCCGGCAGGAACACCGTGCAGTGCTCCGGCCATCGAGCGGGTCGCAGCGGGCGTCCAGTTCGCGACGCCGTCGCGGCTAGCTGCGAGTAGACCTGCACGGGATCCCCGTCGACAGCCATCACCGCGACCCAGCCGTCGCGACGCGGAAACACGGTGCCTGCGAGCCTCGCTCCACTCGGAACGACGAAGCCGTCACGTAGCGCCGTCCCCGGCGGCGACGTGTCACCGCTTAGCAGGGGAATGGCGCCGAGATCCCCCGTCGTTGGGCGGCTCTCGCGCTGGGCCCGGGCAACGACGACCGCCGCGGCTACAGCAGCGAGCGCGATACCGATCGCCGCCACGCGGCTACGGCGCAGGCGTCCCACCACGGCTCATCGCCCGGACCGAGGACTAGAGGTACTGGCCAGTGTTCGCGATCGTGTCGATCGAGCGCCCGGCCTCGGTGCCCTTCGTGCCCGAGATGAGCGTGCGGATGTAGACGATCCGCTCGCCCTTCTTGCCCGAGATGCGCGCCCAGTCGTCGGGGTTGGTCGTGTTGGGCAGGTCTTCGTTCTCCTTGAACTCGTCGACGATCGCGGTCATCAGATGGCTCATCCGGATGCCCTTGTTGGTCGATTCCAGGAAGTCCTTGATGGCCATCTTCTTCGCGCGCGCGACGATGTTCTCGATCATCGCGCCGGAGTTAAAGTCCTTGAAGTACAGGACTTCCTTGTCGCCGTTGGCGTAGGTGACCTCGAGGAAGCGGTTGCTCTCGTGGTCGGAGTACATCCGCTCGACCGTCGACTGGATCATGTCCGCGACCGCGGCGGCGCGGTTGCCACCATGCTCGGCCAGATCGTCCGCGTGGATCGGCAAGTCGGTCGTTATGTACTTCGAGAAGATGTCGCGCGCCGCCTCGGCATCCGGACGCTCGATCTTGATCTTCACGTCGAGGCGACCAGGCCGCAGGATCGCCGGGTCGATCATGTCCTCGCGGTTGGACGCGCCGATGACGATGACGTTCTCCAGGCCCTCGACACCGTCGATCTCGCTGAGCAGCTGCGGCACGATCGTGTTCTCTACGTCGGAACTGACGCCGCTGCCGCGCGTGCGGAAGATCGAGTCCATCTCGTCGAAGAAGACGATGACCGGCATCCCCTCCTGCGCCTTCTCCCGGGCGCGCTGGAAGATCAGCCGGATGTGCCGCTCGGTCTCCCCGACGTACTTGTTGAGCAGCTCGGGTCCTTTGATGTTGAGGAAGAACGAGCGTCCCTCGGGCTGGCCGGTGACCTCGGCGACCTTCTTCGCAAGCGAGTTGGCGACCGCCTTGGCGATCAGCGTCTTGCCACACCCCGGGGGTCCATAGAGCAGAACGCCCTTGGGCGGCCGCAACTGGTGCTCGCGGAACAGGTCCGCGTGCAGGAACGGCAGCTCGACGGCGTCGCGGATCGACTCGATCTGCTCGCGCAGTCCGCCGATCTGCGAGTAGTCGATGTCGGGCACCTCTTCGAGGACGAGCTCCTCGACCTCGCTCTTCGGGATGCGCTCGTAGGCCCATCCCGCCCGCGGCTCGAGCAGCAGCGAGTCACCGGCGCGCAGCACTCCCGCGCGCAGCGGCTCCGCGAGCATGACGACCCGCTCCTCGTCGGTGTGCGAGATGACAAGAGCACGCTCGCCGTCCTCGAGCACCTCCTTGAGGAGCACGACGTCGCCCTGCCGCTCGAACTCCAACGCGCGCACGACGTTGAGCGCCTCGTTGAGCATGACCTCCTGCCCGCGGCGGAGGTCGTTCGTCTCGATCGTCGGGCTCACCGCGACGCGCAGCTTGCGGCCGCCGGTGAAGATGTCGACAGTGCCGTCGTCGTCGTGCGACTCCAGGAACACGCCGTAGCCCGACGGCGGTTGCGCGAGCCGGTCGACCTCCTCCTTCAGCGCGAGGATCTGCTCCCGGGCCTCTTTCAGGGTGTTGACCAGTCGGTCGTTCTGCGAGACGACGCCGGAGAGGTTGGTCTGCGCCTCGGTGAGTCGCTCCTCCAGCGCGCGCACCTGGCGCGGCGAGTCAGCGAGCTTCTTGCGGAGCAGACCGATCTCCTCGTCGAGGAACCCGATCTGCGTCGTGAGGTCGTGGACCTCCTTCTCGTACTGCGCCGCACGCGCCTCGGCGTCGTCACGACGGGCTGCGGCCACGCGTCTCACCTCCTACGCCGGTTCAATGGCGTTCTCGGCAGCCTACCGTTGGACCTGCATGGTCACTCCGAACCAATCACCGGTTTTCGGACGCGTTTTCCCACATCCGGCCAGCGCTACCGCGGGTGTTACGGTCGCCTCGTCGCCTGTGGAAGGAGCCGTAACCGTGCCCGACGCGCCGGTCATCGCGCCGGCGGTGTTGCGTGTCCGGGTCGACCAGGACTTGTGCACAGGCGACGGCATCTGCGCGCAACTAGCGCCAGCGGTCTTCGAGCTCGACGTCGACGGGCTGGCCTACGTCAAGGCGCCGTCCGGCGAGCTGTTGACCGCACCCGGAGCCGACGCGCCGGTCCCAGACGACGTCATCGATGCGGTGCGCGACTCCGCCGCGCAGTGTCCGGGCTGCTGCATCTTCGTCGAGGCAGCGCCGGGATCATGACTCGGCGTCGTCGCCGACCGGCTTGCTACGGCGCCGGCGCGGCGGCGGCTCGACGCCATCGGCGAGGCGGCGGGCAAGCACGAGGAACCCGGTGTGGCCGACCATCCGGTGGTCGGGACGGACCGCGAGCCCCTCGACGTGCCAGGTCCGCAGTAGCGACTCCATCGCGCTGGGCTCGGTGAACGTGCCGTGCGCGCGCAGGGCCTCGACCACGCGCGACAACTGCGGGGTCGTCGCGACGTAGCAGCACACGACCCCGCCGGGGGCGAGCGCTGCGGACACCGCGTCGAGCACATCCCATGGCGCGAGCATGTCGAGGACGACGCGGTCGACGCCCTCCTCGTCTAGCGACGCGGCGAGGTCCCCGACCACGAGCCGCCACGCCGGATGCGGCCCGCCGAAGAACGTCTCGACATTGCGTCGCGCCGTCTCCGCAAACTCTGGGCGACGCTCGTACGACGTGACCTGCCCGCCGTCGCCAACTGCACGCAGCAGAGAACAGGACAACGCTCCTGACCCGACCCCCGCTTCGACGACATGCGCGCCCGGGAAGATGTCGGCCAGGCCGACGATCTGCGCGGCGTCCTTGGGATAGACGACCTGCGCGCCGCGGGGCATCGACAGCACGTAGTCGGACAGCAGCGGCCGCAGGGCAAGGTAGGTCGTTCCGTTCGCGGTCTTGACGACCGATCCCTCGGGCGCGCCGATGAGGTCGTCGTGGGACAGCACGCCGCGGTGTGTGTGGAACTCACCACCCTTCGCGAGAGTCACCGTGTGCATGCGCCCCTTGGGATCGGTGAGCTGCACGCGGTCACCGATGCGCAAGGGCCCGCGTCGGGCCGCCGCCCCGGCGGGACCCTTCACCGTGTCGCTTTCCCGGATGGGCCGGCCGTGAGCGAGCGGCGGGCGTTGCAGAAGGCACACGACTCCCCCGGCGTCGGCGCGCCGCAGTGGACGCACGCGTGCAGCTCCACGCCGTCGGGTGGGAACAGCTGTTTGGCGTTCTCGAGGAACCCGAAGAGGAAGTTGTGCTTCGTCCCCGGCGAAGCCGCCTCGAGCTCGTCGAGCACGGCCTTGTACTTCAGCTGGGTGTTCCCCTCGACGAGCGGGCACTCCTCGACGACGTAGTCGATGCCGGTCAGCACGCAGTAGGCCGCGGTCTCGCGCTCGGCCACGCGGTAGAGCGGCTTCACCTTCTTGACGAGCGACGGATGTGTCGCCTGGAGCACGGGCGCCTGGCGCGCGAGGTAGGAGGTCTCCCAGCGCAGCACGTTGCCGAAGAGGACCGCCGCTTCGTCATCGAGGTTGTGACCTGTCGCGACGACGTCGTAGCCGTGATCGCGCGCGACCTCGTTGAAGTAATGCCGCTTCGACAGGCCGCACACCGCGCACGCCGGGCGACGCTTCGCGGCCGCCGCCTCCGGAATCGTGAACCCGGCGGTCTCCGCGAGGTCCACGGTCAGCAGCTTGGCGCCGCGCGCGTCGGCGAAGTCCTGGCAGACGGCATGCGATCGGTCGCTGTAGCCGCCGATGCCGAGCCCGAGGTAGAGCCCATCGACGGAGTAGCCGAGCTCCAGTAGCAAGTGCCACAGCGCGAGCGAGTCCTTGCCGCCACTGACGGCGACGAGGATGCGGTCCGTCGTAGCAAACATGCGGTCGTGGCGGATGGCGCGGGTCACAAGATTCGGGACGTACGTCGCCGTGAAGCACGTCGAGCAGAACGCGGCGTTGGCGCGTGGCACCTCCACGACCGCGCGCTCACGGCAGCGCGTGCACTTCATGACCCGAGGGTAGCCAGCCCGACCACTCCCGGTGCACGGTCAAAACAGAGGTGAAGAGAGTCAGTAGGGCGGGGTACCGTCAGTCAGGTGCCCGAAACGACCCCTCCGGCGCGCGGGCTGCACTCGCTATGGCG
>JBHELW010000107.1:0-1170 GCA_046262915.1 Mycobacteriales bacterium
AGACGGCCGGTCGTGAGCTCGACGAAGGTCACCGCGTCCGTCTCGACGACGCTGCCGGGCGTGCCGCGGGTGTGCCGCGGCCCGGTCCCGCACTGCACGGCTACGCCGGACGGACCCGGCACGCGCACCTCGACGGCCCGACCCGGCGCCTGCTTCGCGAGCAGCTCGGCGCTGCCGCGGACCGCGATGCCGAGGGCCGCCGGGTCGCAGATCTCCGCCGGCGTGGCCGGGATCGCCACCGCCGCCTGCAGGTCGAGCCCGTGGGCAACGCCTTCGACGCAGCGCGAGATGAGGAACTCGGCGAGGTCGATCCGGCAGAACGCGGTCGCGACGATCCGGGACGCCGACAGGGCACCGAGGCCGGCCGCCGCCCGCTCGACCTCCGTGTGCAGGGCCGCGCGCAGCTGCGCCGGCGATAGCTCGGCGCCGCGTTCGCGCGCGCGTGCGTCGATCTCGGGTGCGTCGGCCGCGGAGTCGTCGTAGTAGGTGGGCCAGTCGAGCTCGAGATCGGGCAGCGGGTCGACGAGCGAGGTCGAGACGCGCGCGATGTTGCCGACGAGGTGCGCGGCGAGCTCGCGTACCGACCACTCGCCGAGCCTCGTCGGTGCGGCGAACTCACCATCGGGCACGTGCTCGAGGTGGCTCGCCACCAGCCTGAACTGCGCGAGGGTCGCGGCTCGCACCGCGTCGAACGACGGCCGCGCGCGTCGCGGCATCAGTCGAACAGCCGCGGCAAGGTGCCTTCCCACGCTGCGGCGAGCTCGGGCAGCGGGATGGCGAACTGCCCGAGGATGTCGAGCGCGTTGCGGCCGACGACGCCGATCCGCGTGACCGGCACGCCGTGTTGTTGCGCCAGCCGCACCAGCGCGTCAACGCACGCGGGTGACGCCGCGACGACCGCGCGCGCCGCGCTCTCACTGAACAGCGAGACAAACGGGTCACCCGGGAGGTCCACGCGCGCGCCGCGACCGCCGCGCACGCACGACTCGACAAGCGCCTGCGCGAGACCACCATCGGACAGGTCGTGCGCAGCGCTGACGAGCCGCTGCTCCGCAGCGGCGACGAGGACATCGACCAACGCCTGCTCCGCCGGGAGGTCGACGGCGGGCGGCAGCCCGCCCAGATGCCGATGGGTCGCCCACGCCCATTCCGAGCCACCGAACTCGTCGC
>JBHELW010000108.1:0-13190 GCA_046262915.1 Mycobacteriales bacterium
GCCCGGTCGCCCCGTCGTAGAGGAACGCCTCGTGCTGCGCGCTCACCGCGATGAACCTTGCTGGCCGACCTGGCGCGTCCGGGAGATAGCTCGGGGACGGGCTTGGTGACTCCGCGCCGGCGCTAGGCGTGGGCGATGTCGCTGGAGCGACGGTGAGCCTTGTTGGTGGGGCGACACGCACGGCGGTCAACAGGACGACCGCGGCCACCGCGCTCGCAAACGCGATGCGCCGATGACGGCGTCGGCGCGCCGCGACCGTGGCCGTGATGCGCGCGAGCGCGTTCGCGGACGTCATTGTCGCGGCTCCTCGAGCCTCTGCGGCGGCCTTCACGCGCTCGACGACGTCGCTCGTCCCCGGTGGTTCTGCGTCACTCATCGGCGCTCTCCCAACAGCGCTGCGAGCTGTGCGAGCCCGCGCGCGGCGTGCGAATTCACGGCGCCGCGACTGATGCGCAGCTCGGTCCCCATCTCCGCCTCACTCAGGCCGAGCCAGTAACGGAGGAGGATCACCTCGCGTTGCCGCACGCTGAGGCGCTGCAGCGCGTCGAGCACCTCGCGTTCGTCCTCGTTGAGGACGGCCTCGTCTTCGGCAGAGGCCGCGTCTCGAATCACTACCGGCGCTGGCGTGCGCCGCATCCGTCGCGCGCGGGAGCGGCACAGGTTGCAGACCGTCGAGCGCAGGTAGGGCAGCACCTTCTCCGGGTCCCGGAGCCGCCACCGGTTCAGGGCGAAGCGCACGAACGCCTCCTGGACCACGTCTTCGGCGACGCGATCGTCGCCTGTGATGACGGCAGCGAGTCGGCACAGTGCGTGGTAGTTCGCCGCCCACAAGGTCGCGAAGTCGGGCCTAGCAGCTTCGTCAACCGTCACCGCGACAACATCCAAGAGACGCACGCAGCGCGAATCGGTTTACGTCGACGCGCCAAAACCTCCGAGCCAGTCCTCAGCGGAGCGGTCGCACCTTCAGTACGCCGTCATTGCCGTAGGTGGGATACCAGATGAAGCCGAAGCCGACGGCGGGCTCGCCGGAGCGGTTCTGCCGGTTGAGCTGCACCCGGGACGTGATGGCGAGGCGGCGCTCGTCGAGTCGGGCGAGCCCGCCGCCGATCGTGCTCAGCCACACGGCACCGTCGCCGACGGCGAGGACGGGGTCCAGCCGGTCGTTGCCGGGCACCTCGAGCACCTTCGTCACGCGGTTGGTCTTCGGGTCTACGACGGTGATGGTGTCGGCCTGTCCGTCCGCGACGTAGACGGCGCGCTCGCCGACAACAAGCGATCCGCCACTGCCGAACCGGACGCTGGCGAGCAGCTTCCCGCTCACCGGGTCGACGCGATGCAGGACGTGCTGCTCGCCGTTGTATGCCCAGAGCGAGCCGAAGCCCTGCGCAAGCAAGACAGCGTCGTCCGGCACGACCACTCGCTTGCGCACGGCGCCGGTCGCATCGTCGTAGCGCGCTATCGCGTTTGGCGCGACGCCTACCCAGAAGCCGAGCGGCCCCGCGCTCAGACCGCGACACGCGACTCGGAACGACTGCGCGATCCGGTTCGCGGCTGGGTCGATGCGCACGAGCACGTCATTGCGCTCGATGCAGAGCCAGACGCCACCGCTCGTCACGGTCGGCGCGCGCTCGATCCGGCCGCTGTGGGTGCGGTCGACCGGGATCGGAATGCGCGCCGTGATGGCACCCGTGTCCGTGTCGATGCGGATGACGTCGTCCGCCTCCGTCTCCGTAACCCACACCGCACGACTGCCGACCGCGACACCGGATGGCGACGAGTCCGCAATCGAGTCGATGGTCTGCACCACCGCGGCCGCGTCGCGCGGGAAGTCGGGCTCCCGCGGCGCGGGCGCGAACAGGCCGGAGTCGTCCGATGCGCGCGGGTTACGCCGGCCGGTTTCGGCGTTCGGGTCCGTGCACGCCGCGCTCGCGCCGAGCACGAGCAGCGCAACCGCGGTCGCGCTGGCCGCTCGCACGCGACGCGTGTTGTGGTTGGTCCTCACGCGCGCGCCGGATCGCGGAACTGGATGTCCTCATACGGCGCGAGCTCGCCGGCGAGGCGTTGTGCAAGCTCGATGCGCTTGGGCTTGCCGGTCGACGTGTATGGCACCTCGTCGCCGACGATGACGACCTTTGGCTGCCGCTTGAAGTCGAGGCGCTCCGCGCAGTGGGCTCGCACCTCGTCGGGGTCGACCTTGGTGCCTGGCTGGGGGACGACGTAGGCCGCGACCTCCTCGCCGTACCAGCGGTTCGCGAATGGCACCGCCATGGCGAACGCGACGCCGGGTGCGGACCGCAAGACGTCGTCGATCTCCAACGGCGAGAGGTTGACGCCGCCGCGGATGATCAGCTCCTTGAGGCGGCCGGTGATGAAGAAGTAGGGCGTCGCGTCGTCGCGCGCTGCGCCACCGGTGCTTGCCGGACTCTTCGTGGTGGCCACCGTCGGCGCGCGTCCCGGTTGCCAGAACCCCTCGTCGCCGGAGTGGAACCAGCCGTCGCGGAACGCCTCGGTGTTGGCGTCCGGGCGGTTAAGGTAGCCGGTCATCACGTTGCGGCCGCGGATGCAGAGCTCGCCGCGTTCGCCCGCCTCTGCCGGTGAGCCATCAGGGCGCAGCACGGTCATGTCGTTGTGCCGCACCGCGACACCGATGGACGGGAAGCCGTGAGCGGTGAGCCACTCGCGGCGGGTCTCGGCGTCGAGGCTCGTCGGCAGGAAGCACGAGTAGCAGGTGGTCTCGGAAAGCCCGTATCCATGGTGGATCGGGAACCCGAACCGGTCCGTGAAGCGCGCGGCGGTGCCGACGAGCAGCGGCCCCGCGCCGCAAATCAGGCCGCGGAACCGCGACAGGTCCAATGACATGACATCGGGGTCGGCCGACATCAGGAACTCGAGCAGTGTCGGCACGACCGACCCGATCGCTACGCGCTCCGTCGCGATCCGGTCGAAGAACGTCTCCGCCTTGAACTTCCGGTTGAGCACCGTCCCACCGCCGGCGTAGAACGGCGTGACGTGCGTGACGATCGTGCCGTTGACGTGGTGGATCGGCAGTACGCACATCGTGCGGTCGTCGGCGCTCAGCGAGTACCACGCGCTGATCGCGTCGGCATCGACGAGCAGGTTGTCCCCGGTGAGCTGCACCCCCTTCGGGTTGCCGGTAGTGCCCGACGTGTAGACGACGAGTGCCTCGTCGCGCAGCGAGCACTCGCGATCGGGCGCGAACGTGTCGCCGTACGCTGGCACCTCGGTCGCGAAGTCGAGTACGCCGGGGTAAGCGCGGGCGAGCGGCGCAGCCAGCGGACGCAGTGACAGCCCGACAACCTCGCGCAGTTTCGGCAAGTCGTCGCTGAGCTCAAGCACCTCGGCCAGCGACTCTTCGCGGACGAACGCCGCGACCGTGCTGGCGTTGTCGAGCACGAAGGCTTTGCGCTCGGCCGGCTCCTCGACGTTGAGCGGCACGACGGACACGCCGGCCGACCAGCAGGCGAAGTAGATGACGACCGTCTGCCAGTGGTTGTGCAGGACCGTCGCGACGCGCTCCCCCCGGGAGACGCCCAGCCCGTCGCGCAGGAAGTTGGCGGTCTTCGAGACCCAGTTGGCGAACGTCGCGTAGGAGAGCTCCGTGCGCTCGCCGGTGTCGTCGTCGTAGTAGGTCAGGAACGGCTGCGCGGGACGTTGCGCTACGCGCCACGTCGCGAACTCGGCGAAGGACCGCCACGTTGGCGCCCAGCTCGAGTCGTCCGCGACGGTGTGCGCGGCCGCCACGAGGTCACGGAGCCCCTCGCGAGCTGCGGGCTCGGTCAGGGTGCGCATGCCTGGTCGGCGGCGCTCTTCGGCACCGGCGTCGAATTTGGCTTCGGTGCCGTGGTCGTCGGCGCGCGTGGGCCGACGGTCACGGGACGAACGCCTTGGTAGTTGGTGCCGATGACGAGCTCCAGCGTGCGACCCAGGCTCTGGTCGAGCTGCAGCCGAGAGTTGACGACCGCGGCTTGCAGCGTGCGCGCGGAGTCGGCGCGGGATGGCCCGTACCGGACGATCGTCTCGGCGTAGCTCGGCGCGTCCGCGTTGCCGGTGTCGCGGATCTGGAAACCGACGCGCGCCAGGTCGTCTGCCGCGCGGCGCGCGATGCCGCTGGTGCCAGTGCCGTTCAGCACGCGCACGCGGATGCTGCCGGGGCGCACAACGAGGTCGGTCGGCGGCGCGGCGGGTGCGGGGCTCGCATTCGCGGTCACGGCCTCGTCGTTGCGAATGGTGGCGAACAGCGACGCCGCGGCCGGGTCGTCGAGCAGGACGACGGACTGCCCACTCCGGCGGGCGCTGTCCTTCAGCACCGGAGTCGTCACGAAGAGCACGTGGCCCGCGTCCAGCCCGCGGAGCTTGCGCGCGAACTTCAAGATGTCGGTGCCGGACAAGCTCTGGTCGGCCGTGACCGAGTGCGTGGCGACCGTCATGAACCGGTCGAGCTTCGGCACGTTGAGCAGTACGCCTTTGCTGATCGCCTTGCGGAGCATTGCGCCGAGGAAATACTGCTGCCGCGCGATGCGGTCGATGTCGCCGCGCGGCAGACCATGGCGTTGCCGGACGAACGCGAGCGCCTGCACGCCGCCGACGTGGTGAGTTCCGGCGTCGAGGTTGATCCCGGAGAAGTGGTCGTGCGCAGGTTTCGACACACACACCGTCACGCCGCCGAGCGCGTCGACCATCCGCTGGAACCCTTGGAACTCGACTTCGAGGTAATGGTTGATGCCGATCCCCGTGAGGTTCTGGATCGTCTTCACCGCCAGCTCGGCGCCGCCAATGGAGTACGACGAGTTGAGCTTGCCCATGTGTGCGGGGTAGTGCTTGCCGGTCTTCGGATTGGTGTAGTCGGGGATCTCGACCCAGGCGTCGCGAGGAAAGCTGACGAGGATCGCCTTCTTGTTCCCGCTAGACAGGTGGGCGAGGATCATCGTGTCGGCGCGCTGCCCGGCTTCGTACTCGGTCAGTGCGGCGCGCAGCTCCTCCGGCGTAGCGCCCTCGCGACTGTCCGAGCCGACCAGCAGGTAGTTCTGCGCGGCAGAGGGCGGGGCGGGTTTGCCGTCGACCTGGTTGAGGCCCGGGATCTTGATGCGCCCGAGACCGCCCATCCACTTGTGGTAGAGCGCATACCCGGTCGCGCTTACCAGCAGGATCGTGAACGACATCCCGACCGCGACCCAGGACATCACGCGCACCCAACGGCGGCGACGCGGACGTGTGAGCGGTCGGCGTACAGCAGGGCCGCGCGGGTTGAGCTCGGGCGGCAGCGTCACGAGCCCGTGTGGGTTCTGCGGCACGCGGCGGCCGACCTCCCTCCGCGGCGGGTCGTGCTTCCGTAGACCGGGAAACCGCGATCCAGGGTAACCGAGCAGCACCTTCGATAACCCCTTGCGCTGCTAGCGTCATCCGCCATGAAAGCCCTCGTGCTTTCGGGTGGGGCGGGCACGCGGCTCCGGCCGATCACGCACACGTCGGCGAAGCAGCTCGTGCCGGTCGCGAACAAGCCGATCCTCTTCTACGGCCTGGAGGCGATCCGCGACGCGGGGATCACCGATGTCGGCATCGTCGTCGGGGACACGGCGGCAGAGATCGAGGCCGCCGTCGGCGACGGGTCCGCTCTCGGCATCCGCGCGACCTACATTCCCCAGGACGCGCCGCTCGGTCTCGCGCACTGCGTGCTGATCGCGCGCGACTTCCTCGGCGACGACGACTTTGTGATGTACCTCGGCGACAACTTCCTCATCGGCGGGATCAATGAGCTCGTCGAGGCGTTCCGTGCGGAGCAGCCGGACGCACAGATCCTGCTGACGAAAGTCGACGACCCGACGCAGTTCGGCGTAGCCGAGCTTGGGCCGGACGGCCGTGTGCTGTCGCTGGTCGAGAAGCCGAAGGATCCGAAGAGCGACTTGGCTCTCGTTGGTGTCTACATGTTCGGAGCGGCGATCCACGAGGCGGTGCAGTCGATTACGCCGTCGTGGCGCAACGAGCTGGAGATCACGCACGCGATCCAGTGGCTCGTCGACCACGGACGGGACGTGCGGCCGCATCTGGTGTCCGGCTACTGGAAGGACACCGGGCGTCTCGACGACCTGCTCGAGTGCAACCGCAAGGTCCTCGAGTCGATCGAGCCGGCGGTGCACGGGCTCGTCGACCGCGAGAGCCGGGTGGCGGGCCGGGTGGTCGTCGAGGAGGGGGCACAGATCGTGCGGTCGACCGTGCGCGGCCCCGCGATCATCGGCCGCGGGACGCGGGTGGTCGACAGCTACGTCGGCCCGTTCACGTCGATCTACCACTCCTGCGTCATCGACCAGACCGAGATCGAGCACTCGATCGTCTTAGAGCAGTCGACGATCCGGGGGATCGGACGCATCGAGGACTCGCTCATCGGCAAGGAGGTCGAGGTCGTGCCATCCGGCGCGCTGCCGCGGGCGCACCGGCTGATGCTCGGCGACCACAGCAAGGTGAGCATCGCGTGAACGACCCAGACTTCGGCGTCGGCCGTGATGCGGACGGCGTGGCGCTGGAGCGCCCGGTCCCGCTCGACGACGAGAACCCGGCCGCGTTCACGGCGGTCGTGCTCGGCATCTTCAGCGTGTTGCTCTGCTCGACGATCATCCTGAAGCCGACGCTCCGGGTGATGCGCATGCTGATGCCCGCGGCCGCCGCGCTCGGGATCATCTCGATCCTGCGCGGCATCGCCGGCGTAAACCGGGCGGAGCGCGGCGCGCCGTACGGGCCGCTCGCGAAGGCCGGTGTCGTGCTCGGCGTCGTCGGCGACCTGGCCGCACCGTTGCTGCTTGCGCTCTACCGCCACGTCTGACGCCGCTTCATACGTCACAATCGGGTCATGCGACTGCTCGTTACCGGCGGCGCCGGGTTCATCGGGTCCCACTACGTCCGCACGAAGCTCGCGGAGACCGACGACGTCGAGGTGACGGTCTACGACAAGCTCACCTACGCCGGCAACCTGGCCAACCTGGAACCGGTTGCTGACTCGCCGCGCTATCGGTTCGTGCAGGGCGACATCGCGGACTCCGACCACCTGGACGAGGTGTTGCCCGGACACGACGCCGTCGTCAACTTCGCGGCTGAGACGCACGTCGACCGGTCGATCCACGGCGCGGCGGACTTTGTCGTGACGAACGTGCTGGGCACCCAGACGCTGCTCGACGCGTGCCTGCGCGCGCGTGTGCCGCGAGTCGTCCACGTGTCGACCGACGAGGTCTACGGCTCGATCGACGTCGGCGCCTTCCGCGAGACCGACGCGCTCATGCCGAACTCGCCGTACTCCGCGGCGAAGGCGGGCGGCGACCTGCTCGCCCGGGCCTACTACGTGACGCACGGCCTCGACGTCGTCGTGACGCGGTGCACCAACAACTACGGGCCGTACCAGTTCCCGGAGAAGGTCATCCCGCTGTTCGTCACCAACCTGCTGGACGCCAAGCCGGTGCCGCTCTACGGCGACGGGCTGAACACCCGCGACTGGTTGCACGTCGATGACCACTGCCGCGCGATCGACATCGTGCTCGACCGCGGTGTCCCGGGCGAGGTCTACAACATCAGTGGCGGCGTCGAGCTCAGCAACAAGGAGCTGACCGAGCGGCTGCTGCGCGCGCTGGGCGCCGACTGGACGAGCGTTGAGTACGTCGAGGACCGCAAGGGCCACGACCGGCGCTACGCGATCGACGACAGCAAGGTGCGCGCCCTCGGCTACCAGCCGGCGGCCGCGTTCGACGAGGGGCTCGTGGCGACGATCGAGTGGTACCGCGACCACCGCGACTGGTGGGAGCCGCTCAAGGAGAAGGCGCAGCTCAACCCGCGTTGAGCGACTCTGCGCCCGTCCGGTTTCGCGCGCTCGTCACGGGTGCGGGTGGCCAGGTCGGCACTGAGCTCGTGCCGCTGCTCGACGACGTCACGGCGCTCACCCGGGGCGAGCTCGACATCACCGACGCCGACGCCGTGCGCGACGCACTGCACACGCTGTCGTTCGACGCCGACGGCGTGCGCACCGTGCTGTTCAACCTCGCGGCCTACACCAACGTCGATCGTGCGGAGTCCGACGAGGACACCGCCTACGCCGTGAACGGTCGCGCCGTCGAGCAGCTTGCCGCCGCGTGCGGCGAGACGCGCACGACGCTCGTGCACGTCTCGACCGACTACGTCTTCGCGGGCGACGCGACAAGTCCGTACGAGGTTGACGCTGCGACGGAGCCGCGTTCGGTCTACGGCCGCAGCAAGCTGGTTGGTGAGCGCGCCGTCGTCGCGGCCGGCGCCGGCCACGTCGTGCGCACGGCCTGGGTCTACGGCGCGACGGGCGGCAACTTCGTCAAGACGATCGCGCGGCTCGAGCGGGAGCGCGACACGATCCAGGTGGTCGACGACCAGCGCGGGGCGCCGACCTGGTCGGCCGACCTCGCGGCCGCGCTGGTCGAGCTGGCCGCGAGCGACGCCCCGTTCGGCGTCTACCACTACACCAACGACGGCGAGACGACCTGGTGCGGGTTCGCGCGCGCGGTCTTCACCGAGCTGGGCGCCGACCCGAGCCGCGTGCAGCCGTGCACGACCGCCGAGTTCCCGCGCCCCGCGCCGCGTCCGGCGTACTCCGTGCTGTCCCATCGCGCCTGGCTCGCGCAGGGACTCTCCGCGCCGCGCCCGTGGTCGGCTGCCCTGCATGCGGCATTCCGGGCGAAACCGGACGTCTTTCGCACCGGCTGACGCGCAGTAAAGAGGGCCGCCGTTTCGCGCCGACGACAGTCGTGGTGGAATCGGTGCCCACCGCCCGCCCCCGCTGCGCTCGTCCGACCCGCGACCTTCCCCGGAGCCCGTCTCCATGCGCCGTTCCTTCGCCTCGTTGACCGTCGTGCTTTCCGTGCCGTTCGCGATCGCGCTCCCGGTCGTCTCGCGCCCGGCTGCGACGGCCCACCCGGTCCGCGCGCGCGTGCGCGAAGTCGCGATCGGTGGCATCGACCGGCAGGCCGCGCGCGGGCTGCTCCGCTACGACGGGAGCGCCGGCCCGGTGCGGACGACTCCGGTCGCGCTCAGCGCGCCGGCGAGTGTTCCGGCGTTCTCGGTCATTGGCGTCACGTGGCGGCGCGACAGCACGCGAGGTGAGGTCGACGCGGCGGTGCGCGTGCGCCGCGACGGCGCGTGGTCGGCGTGGCAGACGCTGGACGCAGAACCCGACGAGGGCCCCGACTCGGGGTCGCCGGACCTCGCCAGCTCCGGCGTGCGCGACGGCACGGCACCCGTCTGGGTCGGCCGGGCCGACGGCGTACAGGTGAAGGTGGGCGCCGCGGGCGCGGCGCCGCGTGACGTGCGCGTCGCACTTGTGGACCCGCGCACCTCGCCCGCCGACGCGCATGTCGGCGCGCCGAATGTGCTGTCGTCAGCCGCGTCCGCGGCGGCCGCGGTTGGACGCCCCGCGTTCGTCACGCGCGCGCAATGGGGCGCCAACGAGTCGATCCGCCGGGGGAAGCCGAGCTACTCGCCGACCGTCAAGATCGGCTTCGTCCATCACACCGACACGTCGAACAGCTATTCCGCCGCGCAGGCCGCGTCGATGATCCGCGGGATCTACGCATTCCACGTGAAGAGCCGCGGGTGGAGCGACATCGGCTACAACTTCCTCGTCGACCGCTACGGCCGCGTCTACGAAGGTCGCTACGGCGGAGTCGACAAGGCAGTGATCGGCGCGCACACCGGCGGCTTCAACTCGAACTCCTTCGGGGTGTCGCTGCTCGGGACATTCACGACGAGCACGCCGCCGGCGGGCATGTTGACGGCGCTGGAGCGGGTGCTCGCGTGGAAGCTCGCGATCAGCTACCGCGACCCGACGTCGTTCGACTACCTCACTTCCGCGGGCGGCGGGACGAGCAAGTACTCCGCCGGCACCCGCGTGCGCTTCGCCACCATCTCGGGTCACCGCGACGCCGGGTCGACGACGTGCCCAGGGCAGCAGGTGTACTCCCGGCTGCCGACGGTCCGGTCGGCGACGCGCGCGCTCGTCGGTGCCGGGCTCGTCGATCCGATCGTCACGAACCCGACCCCGACCTACCTCTCCGGCACACCGGTCACCGTGACCACCGGTGTGCTGCAGGAGCAGTCGTGGACGTTGACCGTCATCGACAAGACGACGGGTTCCGCCGTACGCCGGATGGCGGGGCTCGCCGCGCCCGGGACGCCGATCAGCGCGAGCTGGGACGGTGCGACCGACCTGGGCGCGCCGGCGCCACCCGGCCGCTATGTGCTGCAGCTCGACTCGACGGCAACCGACGGCAGCACCGCGGTGCCGTTCCGCGCGGAGGTCGAGGTGCGCTCGCCGCTGCCGTCCGGCGTGACCGTCCAGGACCGCAGCGGCATCGTCCGGCTCCTCCGCGGCGGCCGCCGGCAGACCCCGACACCCGCGCTGCTCGCGGCGCTGCGTCCCGGTGACGTGCCGCTCGACGCGTATCCGACGCAGCTCGCCGCCTTCGCCGTACCGATCACGCCGTTGCCCGACGGGGCGGTGCTGCGTTCTACGACGGGCGTGACCTACGTCGTAACCGGCGGCGAGCGCCGCGCCGTCAGCCCGAGCGTCGCGACGGCACTCGGGCTGCCGAGTTCACCGCCCGTGCTACCCGATGCGGTGCTCATCGCGACCGGGGAAGGTCCGCCGTGGGCGCGAACCGACCGCCACCCGGACGGGATGCTCGTCGTCAGCGGGTCGACGACCTACCGCCTGGAGTCGGGCATCCGGCGCCGGCTCGTTTCACCACTGGCGCTGTCGACGTGGGGCGCCGGCCGCGCCCGGGCCAACGCGACCAGCGCGGACCTCGCCCTACCGGAGGGCGCTGCGCTCGGGCCGGCCGAGGGGACGCTGCTGCGGCTCGGCGACGGCACGGGCGCGGTTGTCTCGGGCGGTCGACTGCGGTCGTTCGCCACACCCGACGTCGCCAGCGCGCTGGGCTACGACGTCGCCACCGCGCCGGTCGCGTCCGCGAGCGACCTTGCCGCGCTGCCGGCCGGCGACGCCATCGCCACGGCGGAGCGCCACCCGTCCGGCGCGCTGCTGCGGTCCGCGGCGGGCGCCTACTACTCCGTCGCCGGCGACACCTGGGTGCGCGTCGACGTCCGCACGCTCGGCCTCGACGCGCGGCACGCGGTGCCGCTCGGTGCGAACGACCTCGCGGTGCTCCGCGAAGCGGGCATGGCTGCGCCGTCCGGTGTGGCGGGCCGGGGGAGTGACGGCGTCGTCCGCGTCGTCGACGGCGACCGGCTCGTCGCGCTCGACGAGTCGACCGCGAGCGGTCTCGGCTACGCCGACGCGTCGCTGCCGACCTTGGACCCTGTCGACTTCGGACCGCTCGTTACGGCGGACGCGCTCGCGTCGTCCGCGCGTCACCCGGACGGCACGCTGGTGCGCGACGGCTTGTCGACGTGGCTCGTGCTTGGCGCGGAGCGCCGGGCGGTGGGCGGTTCGCTCGCGGCGACCTTCGGTGGCCGGCCGGTGCTACCTGCGACGAGCCGCGACCTCGCCCTTCCCGCGGCGACGCCGGCCGCGCCGCCGACGGGGTCCTGGCTCGTCGTCGAGACCGGCTCGACCTGGCTGGTCGACGACGGCGCCCGGCGCGTGGTCGCGCCCGAGGTCGCGCGCCGCCTCGGCCTGGACCGGCAGCCGCTTACCGCCGTAGCGATGAGCGAGCTGCAGGCGGCGACTCGGCTAGGCGCGCCAGTCGCATAAGCCCGCCCTACCCGGGCCTCGGTCTTTGCGAACTGCCGCGCGTGCCACCGCGACAAATTGCCGCAAGATCATCGCGGGGTCGGGGCCGGGCGGGCGTTACGCGGGCTTGTGGCACTGCCACACGATGAAGAAGAACCCCGGTTCGAAGCCGAGCCGGCGCGCGGTGCGGGCATCCGCGACGACGTGCATGTCGGTGAGGTAGGGACCGGCCGCGCCGATGAGCGACTTCACGTCGGCGTCGTCCCCGCCGTAGTCCCACGGGTTGGCGTCGCGGCACCGCTCGTAGAGCTCCTGCGGCACGAGGATCGTGGCGCGGAAGCCGGCGGCGCGGATCTGGTCGGTGAGGTCCCAGCCGAAGCGCCAGTGCACGAGGGTGTTGTCGGCGTGATACTCGGGCTCCGTCGGCTTCGCGGTGCGACCCTGCGGCACGGGGATCATCAGGAAGACCGAGCCACCCGCGCGCATCACCCGGTACAGCTCGCGCAGCGCTCGGCCGGTGTCGGGCACGTGCTCGAGCACGTGCGGCGTGAGCACCGCATCCAGCGAGCTGTCCGGCAGGTCGATCTGCTGCAGATCGATGTGCAGCTGCGCGCGGTGCGCGCTCTCGTCGAAGTCGCTGCACAGGTAGTCGACGCGCCGCGACATGTGGTCGCGGTAGTCGGCACCCAGCCGCGGGCTCGTCTCCAGCACGGTCGCGCGCTTGCGGTAACGGGTCCGTTCGGTCCAGCAGTGGTAGAGGAAACGGTCGCGCGCGATGGCGCCGCAGTTGGGGCACTGCGCCGACTCGCTGTGCGCGACCCCGTCGAACGCCGAGCCATGCCAGCCGCAGATGTTGCACAACGCGTGGTAGCCGCGCAGGCGCTGCTTGAGCGTCGAGCGCCACGGCCGCAGCCGCGGGTCTTTCAACTGGCCGGCGAGGACGATGGCGCCGCGCACGCCGTCGCGGAGCGCGGGCACTACCGGCACGCGGCCACCATATAGGCGCGCATCGTCGCCTCCGCGCAGCGTTCCCAGGTGAACTGGCGCGCGTGTTCGCGGCGCGCCGCGGCGGCCGTCGCGTCTGTTCCGCGGCTTATTGTTACGGCGAGAGCGTCGGCGAGCGCGTCGACGTCGCCGACCGGCACGTAGTGCGCGTGCGCGCCGAGCACCTCACGCAGCACGGGCAGATCGCTGACGACCACGGGGATACCGCAGGCAAGTGCCTCGAGCGGCGGGATGCCGAACCCTTCGTAGCGCGAGGGCAGGACAAGGCACGCCGCCGCACCCGTGAGCCGGGCCAGCTCCGGGTCATCGAGGTAGCCGGTGAGGACGACGGCATCGCGCGCCGCGTCGAGCTGCAACGCGGGGCCCCAGCCGGGCGGGCCGACGAGGACGAGCGGCGGAGTGTCGGGCACCGTCTCGCGCAGCCGGCGATGCGCGGCGAGCAGCACCGGCAGGTTCTTGCGCGGCTCCAGGT